>CBESNZ010000325.1:0-3905 GCA_965531045.1 uncultured Acidimicrobiales bacterium | reverse complement strand
CGCCTCGACGATGCCGTCGTCGGCCCGACCGACGATGCGGACATCGTCGCCGGCGGCATCGATCGACTGATGGTGCATGGAGTTGGTCGTCACCGTCGTGCTGTCGAACAACGCGGCGATCTTGCTGTCGGCGTCGAGGGTGACGGTGTGGCGATTTGCAAGGAACGCCTCGGCGTCGCCCGTGACGTTGCCGGTGCGCGGCGGAGCAGGGTGCTGATCGGACGTGGCCCAGATGTGTTGTCGCAGCGTGCCACCGAACGCAACATTGGCGATCTGGAGTCCACGGCAGATGGCCAACACCGGCTTGCCCTGATCGAGTGCCGCTCGCACCATCGCGATGTCGCTGCGATCGCCGCGAATGTCGGGCTGGGCCGACGCCACATTCTCGGCGCCGTACACGCTGGGTTCGACATCGGTGCCGCCGGTGAGCACCAGGCCGTCGAAGCGCTCCATCGCCTGCGCCGCCTCTCCATCATCGATCCACGGCACCACGAGCGGCAGGCCGCCGGCCGATCCGACTCCGTCGGTGTAGAAGGGCGCCAAGGTGAACAGGTCGGTCTCGGGGTGCAAAATCGTCGGCAACGACCGCCGCCAGGGCGTCATTGCAATGAGTGGCTTCGCCGATGCAGGCATGACCGCAAGGTACCCGTTCCTGCGCGAAAGACCCCCTGTCCAAGATCGAACACACGTACTAGAGTCGAACGAATGTTCGACACCGCCACACTCCCCGACGCCGGCCAATCCGCACCCGACACACCACGTTGGGCCGCCGGGCTCAACGCCGAACAACTCGCCGCGGTAACCCACGACGATGGCCCACTGCTCATCGTCGCCGGGGCCGGCACGGGCAAAACCCGCACGCTGGTCGCCCGGGTCGGACGGCTCGTCGACGCCGGCGCCGACCCCGAGCGCATCCTGTTGCTCACGTTCACCCGTCGGGCGGCACAAGAGCTGATCTCGCGGGTCGGATCGATGACCGACCAGCAGCGGGCCGCCCAGATCTGGGGTGGCACCTTCCACTCCGTCGCCAACCGACTGCTTCGTCGACTCGGACCCAGCATCGGCCTCGACGCCGCGTTCACCGTGCTCGACCCGGCCGATGCGGCCGACCTCATCGGCATCGTCCGCGCCGAACTCGGCTTCGCCGAACGCCGCAGCCGTTTCCCGAAGAAGCAAACGATCGCTGCGCTGTACTCGCGTATGGTCAACAGCCAGGCTCCGCTCACGCAGATGCTCGACGAGTCGTACCCGTGGCTCCGACCCCACCTCGACGATCTCCGATTGGTGTTCTCCGCCTATACCGAGCGCAAACGCGCCCATCGAGTACTCGACTACGACGACCTACTGTTGTTCTGGCGGGCGCTCGTGGCCTCGCCCGAGATCGGGCCCCATGTTCGCACCCTGTTCGATCACATCCTGGTCGACGAGTACCAAGACACCAATGCCCTCCAGGCCGACATCATCCATAGCACCGCCGGCGACGCCACCCAGGTCACCGTGGTCGGCGACGATGCGCAAGCCATCTACGGGTTCAGAGCCGCGACCGTGGCCAACCTCTGGGCGTTCCCCGATCGTTTCGCCGGGGCCACCACGCTCAAGCTGCAACAGAACTTTCGCTCCACCGAACCCATCCTTCGGGCCGCCAACGACATGCTGGCCCAGTCCGATGCCCACATCGCCAAGACGCTCTGGACCACTCGCGACGGAGGTCGGCGCCCCGAACTCATCACCGCGGCCGACGAAGCCGCCCAGTCCAATCTGGTGTGCGATCAAATTCTGTCGCTGCGCGAGGAGGGCGTCGAACTCCGCGAGCAAGCCGTGCTGTACCGCGCCAATCATCACAGCGATCACCTCGAACTCGAACTCAGCCGTCGCGACATTCCGTACGTGAAGTTCGGCGGATTGAAGTTCCTCGAGGCCGCCCACGTCAAGGATCTGTTGGCAACGTTGCGCGTGCTCGACAACCCCGCCGATCAGCTGGCATGGCACCGGGTGCTCGGCATGCTCGAAGGCGTCGGGCCGGCCACGGTCAAACGCGTCGCCGATGCGCTGGGCGTCACCGACGGCTCCCCCGACGCCATCACCACGCTCATCGAGCGGCCGCCCCACTTTCCCTCGGCGGCGACCGAGGGCATCAACGCCCTCCGAGCCGCGTTCGACGATTGTCTCCACACCGACCTCGTTCCGGCCGAGCAGATCGAGCGACTCCTGCGCTACCTGCGCATCGTGTTTCCCGGTCGCTACACCGACGCCACCGTCCGCCTCGGCGATCTCGAGTCGTTGCAGAGCACCGCCGCCGCCTATCACAGCCGCACCCGCTTTCTCACCGAGATCACCCTCGACCCACCCGATCGGTCCAGCGACCTCGCCGGAAAACCCCACCTCGACGATGATTGGTTGACCCTGTCCAGTATTCACTCGGCCAAAGGCTGTGAATGGAGGGCCGTGCACCTCATCCACGCCGCCGACGGCAACCTGCCGTCCGACATGGCGTTGTCCGACAACGATGGCCTCGAGGAAGAACGCCGCCTGCTCTATGTCGCGATGACCCGGGCCAAGGACGTTCTCAACATCAGCTTCCCGCTGCGTTTCCACACCCGTCGCTACGGTCGCGACGACGACTACCAGCTCGCGCCGATGAGCCGCTTCCTCGAGCCCGTCCGCGAAGCGTTCGACGAGTGGGGCACGGCCACCGACCAGGCGGCGCACGACGCGCTCCTGCTCGACCTCACGTCGGTCACGGTCGTCGACGAAGTCGATACCGGCATCGCTGCCCTTTGGGGCGGCTGAGCGAGCAAGAACAAGCTCCGGCGGCTCACACAATCCGAAGTGGAATCCGCCTCTTGGCCGCTCGAAGCTCTTCGAGCGGCAAGCCCGCCAGGTGGGTTTGGAAGTGGCGCAGCATGGTCGCAACGCCGGCCGAACCCTCGATCAACCCCGCACGCAGTGTTGCCACATCCTCCTGGCCCGCCTCGCCGGCGTCGGCCTCACGCATCTTTGCTGCGAGCTGGTTCACCGGGTCGACGTTGCATCTCTGGCAGACCTCGGAGCGCTTCGCCGCGTAGTCCACCATGTACTCGGACACGGCCAAGAACGACGTCTCGAAAACGCTCCCGAACGGTGCCTGTTTCCTCCAGTCCGAACAACATAGGTAGTACTGGCCGTCGTAGCCCACGAATCGGAACAGGACGGGCGCTGCGCAAATGGCGGTCTGCCCGTCAACGGTGAGCAACTCCATCGCCTGCTGCACCTCGGGATACTCACCGAACTGCATGTCCTCGACAAAAAGTGCGCCACCGCGGTTCATCACATCGAAGAAGACGAAGTTGTCGAGACCGCGGGCCTTCCAGTGCTGCACCATCTGACGAAGATGGTCCCGGTCGCCCTTGTAGTCGACGAGCACGATATTGACCTTCGTGACACCCGCGGATTCTTCGGCGAACGCAACGATTCGGTCCTGGGTCTTCTCGAACGGCAGGTGGTACACGGACTCGTAGTCCTCGCCGATATCACCGATGTTGATGTACATCTCGTCGAGGCCGGCTTCGATGAGCAACGTGCGGCGTCGTTGGTTGAGCAACGCGCCGTTTGACGACATGTAGCAGTCATACCCGGCGTCCTTCACGGCTCGAACCATGTCGCCGATGCGCGGGTTCAGCAACGGCTCACCCAGTCCACACAGACTCACCCGCAGTGGTTGTCCGAACTCGGCGACGTGGACGGCGTTTGCTTCGTCAATCCGCTCGAGGGTCTTCTCGAACACCGCCCACGACATGAGGCCTTCGTGCGGCGTCTGGTCGCGAGGACAGAAGTAACAATCGGCGTTGCAACGATTGGTGACTTCGATATCAACGGTGACGGGGACCATGGCTCGCCCTCTACCCCGCGATCACACCTAGGAGAGT
>CBESNZ010000324.1:0-3908 GCA_965531045.1 uncultured Acidimicrobiales bacterium | reverse complement strand
ACGGTTCACGCCCCGTTCACACGCCGTTCTCGGGAATTGCTCTAGGTTGGATTCGTCAACTCACCAACCACCGAGGACCTCGACCATGAAGCTCGTTACCGCCGTCATCAAACCCTTCAAAATCGATGATGTGAAGGACTCGCTTGCCGCTGTGGGCGTGCAGGGAATGACCGTCACCGAGGCGCAGGGGTTCGGTCGCCAAGGTGGCCATAGCGAGACCTACCGGGGGACCGAGTACAAGGTGCTCTTCACGCCGAAGACCCGCATCGAGGTCGTCGTCGAGGACGCGGTTGTCGACCAGGTTGTCGACGCGATCATCAGTGGCGCCCGCACCGACAAGATCGGTGATGGCAAGGTTTGGGTGTCCGCGATCGAGTCGCTCACCCGCATCCGCACCGGCGAACGCGGCCCAGAAGCGGTCTAGCCGGTAAAAGCCGGGTTGAGCTGGCCCCTATTCTGGCGGCTCGTTAGGTTTGGGGACGACTGCATTCCCAACGCCTCCTAGGGGTGGCCGTGTATCTCCAAGAGACCGCCGAACAACAAACCTTCCGCAAGGAGGTGCGCGAGTACTTCGCCGGAGTCATGACCGACGAGGTGCGCGACGAGTTGCGTGGCGCCCACGAAACCTCGCCGATTCGTCGCGAGCTGTTCAAAAAGCTCGGCGCCGACGGGATGTTGGGCGTTGGTTGGCCGGTCGAGTACGGCGGCCAGGGTCGACCGCCGACCGATCAGTTCATCTTCTTCGACGAGGCGCAGCGATCGGGCTGCCCGATGCCGTTCGTCACGCTCAACACGGTTGGACCGACGATGATGCAGTTCGCCAGCGAGGAGCTGAAGTCCGAATTTCTCCCGCAGATTCTTCGGGGGGACATCACCTTCGCCATTGGCTACAGCGAGGCCAGCGCCGGTACCGACCTTGCGTCGTTGGCCACAAAAGCCGAACGCGATGGCGATGAGTGGATCATCAACGGCCAAAAAATGTGGACCAGCGGCGCCAACGAGGCCGACTATGTGTGGCTCGCGTGTCGCACCAACTCCGAGGTGAAAAAGCACAAGGGCATCTCGCTCATCATCGTGCCCACCTCTGACCCCGGCTTCAGCTGGACGCCGATCGTCACCGTTGGGGAGGCCACGACCACCGCCACCTACTACGACGACATTCGGGTGCCGTACTCGAACCTCGTCGGGAACGAGAACGAAGGGTGGAAGATGATCACCACCCAACTCAACCACGAGCGCGTCGGCCTCGCAGCGGTGTCGGCCAAGGGATTCCGCTTGTACGACGATCTGTTGGCATTCGCCGCCACCACCCCGTCCGGTGAGGACAACGGCGACCGCGGCGACATGCTCATCGATCTCCCTTGGGTGCAAATGGATTTGGCCCGTTGCCACGCCCAACTCGACGCGCTCTACCTGAAGAACTGGCGCATGACCATCGATGTGCAGGAGGGCAGACTCACTCCCGACCGGGCATCGTCGGCCAAGGTGTACGGCACCGAAGCACTCAACGACGTGTATCACGCCATGCTCGGCATCCTCGGAGCCGTCGGCCACTTGCAGGGAGGCTCTCCCGGCGCGGTGCTGCGCGGAGAGATCGAGTCCGCCGGCCGATCCAATCAGATCAACACGTTCGGCGGCGGCGTGAACGAGATCCAGCGGGAAATCGTTGGCTGGCTGGGTCTCGGCATGGCCCGAGCATCGCGATAGGGGACGACGCACTCATGGATTTCACATTCAACGAAGAACAAGACGCGCTCGACGAACTGGCCGAACAGATCTTCACCGGATCCAGCGGTGCAGACCGCGTGGCCGACGTCGAGGCAACCGACGAACGATTCGACCGCGAGCTGTGGAGCGAACTCGCCAAAGCGCAATTGCTCGGCACCGCAATCCCCGAAGAACACGGTGGCCTGGGTTTCGGCATCGTCGAGTTGGCCCGGGTGCTCGAGCAGCAAGGGCGGCGCGTGGCGCCGGTGCCCATGGTGCCAACGCTCGTCATGGCGGCGTTACCGATCACCGAATTCGGCTCGCCCGAGCAGCAGTCCGAATGGCTCCCCGTCATCGCTCGGGGCGACGCGGTCCTCACCGCGGCGTTTGCCGAGTTGGGCTCGAACAACGTGTACCGCTCGGCGGTGACGGCAACCGAAACCGACGGTGGCTACCGCCTCGATGGCGTGAAAATAGCGGTGCCTGCGGCTGCTGTGGCACAGGCGGTGCTGGTTCCGGCGATGGTCGGTGACGATCTGAGCGTCTTCGTCGTCCCGATGGACGCGTCCGGACTCGGTGTCGCACTCAGCGAGACGACCAACCGTGAGCTGCACGGCACGCTCGAATTCGACGGTGTCAGCGTTGGCTCCGACACAATGCTCGGTGGAGTCGGCCAAGGCGCCGAGATCGTCACGTGGACCATCGAACGCGTCCAGGTGGCTTCGTCGGCGCTCGTCCTCGGGTGCTGTGAGGAGTCGCTCACCATGGCGGCGGCCTACACCTCCGAACGTGAACAATTCGGTCGGCCGCTCTCGACCAATCAAGGCGTCGTGTTGCGGGCTGCCTCGTGCTACATCGCCATCGAAGCACAGCGGGTCACGTTGTGGCAGGCCGCATGGCGGCTCGCAGAGGGCCTTCCGGCCGCGCGGCAGGTGGAAGTGGCCAAATGGTGGGCTGCCGAGGGCGGACAACAGGTCGTGCACGACACGCAACACCTGCACGGTGGCATGGGCTCCGACGTCGACTATCCCGTGCACCGCTACTTCCTGTGGGTCAAGCAGATCGAGAACACCTTCGGCGGGGCGTCACAACAGCTCAGCCGCCTCGGAGCCCGCATCGCCGTGGCGGCAAAGACCGCTGCCGGCACCACATAGCGGCGATCCCCAGCCGCCTGAGCTACGTTGGCTCGCCATGAGCGACGACCGTCCGCAGGAAGAACAGATCACCTTCTCGATCGAGAATCAGGTGGCCTGGATCACGATCAACCGGCCGGAGCGCGGCAATGCGCTGACGCCCGAAAACCGCAACCGCATACGCGATCTGGTGAACAGTCTGAACGGCCAGTTCGAGGCGCGGGCGGCGGTCATCACCGCGGCGGGCGAGAAGTTGTTCTGTCCCGGAGCCGACATCTCAACCGATCGGGACTATGCGACGCGACCGGCCGACGCGCCGGCGCTGGCGGTCGGCGAACCACGCCGCATGATGCTCGATGGGCAGCACACCTTGATGCCAGCGGTGCTCGACTGCGAGCTTCCCATCATCGCTGCCGTCAATGGCACCGCCGCCGGCATGGGTGCCCACCTGGCTCTGATGTGCGACATGGTGATCATGGCCGACAACGCCAAGCTGATCGAGATCTTCGCCCGCCGTGGTCTCGTGCCCGACGCGCTCGGCGCGTGGATCCTGCCTCGTCTCGTCGGGCTGCAGAAGGCCAAGGAGCTCATGTTGTTCGCCGACGACATCCCGGCGCTCGAGTGCGAGCGCATCGGCTTGTGTAACAAGGTGGTGCCGGCGGCCGATCTGCACGACACCGCCAAGGAGTGGGCCGAGCGCTTGGCGACTGGGCCGACCAAGGCCCACATGTTCACCAAGTGGATGCTGAACCGTTCGTTCGACGTCGATCGACGCACGATGAGCGAAGAAGAGTCGATGATCGTCGAACTCAACAACGCCACGGCAGACCAGGCCGAGGGCATCGCCAGCTTTCGCGAGAAGCGACCCCCGAACTTCCGCGGCTGGTAGTCGAGCTCGACCCGGCGAGATCGGGAAGCGCCGGTGGGGCCCTCCGTGGGGCATTCGCGTTCGTCAACTGTGAGGGGCATTTGGCCGATACCTCTGGGCATGTGCGCCGTTGTCACCATCGCCCAGGCCGCCGGGGCGGCCGCGGAGCAATTCGAACTGCCCGTTCCCGCACCCGTCGC
>CBESNZ010000323.1:0-3908 GCA_965531045.1 uncultured Acidimicrobiales bacterium | reverse complement strand
GTGGTTGTCGGGTTCGCAGAGTATTTGGCCGTCGGCGAGTGATGTGGGGCCGCCTTTCGAATGCGGCACTCTGTGGTCGGCGACGAGCCAGGCGAAGGGTGCGTTGCATCCTGCATTGGTGCATTTGCCGCGGGCTTCGACGAGTAGAGCGTTTTTCAGCGCAGGCGGGAAGAGTCGGATGTCGTGTCCGAGGTCGATTGTTCTGCCTTTTGCGTTGAGTACTTGTCGTCGGAGCCGGCCCAGGATCAGGGCCGGCCAGACTCTTCGTGGATGCAGTGGTGTGCCTCGTATGGTTTCGCATCGTGCGTCGGGGTTGTCCCATTGGAGCATTTCGGCGGCGGTATCGACCCCGTCGTTGCGAGCCATGTCGTGGATGAGTGCTTCGGCGACTTGTTCGGATATGACGATGTTGACGAGTGGTACGGGATGGGTGCCGTCGGCGCGTTGGAAGCCACGCGACAACAAGATCATGAGTGCGGTGAGGCGGCGTTGGCGTTCCGGGGTGACGGGCTCGCCTGCGTCGGTCTGATCGCGGAGGAGTTTCTGTGATTGGTGGTCGAGCATGGTGAGGAGCGCTTCACCGGTGATGGGGTCGAAGGTGCCGTGCAGGCTGACGTCGCCGTTCTTGAGGACGCGGGCGGTGAGTCCGTAGGAGCGTTCGCGATCGGGGTCGAGTGCTCCGTCGGGGTCGGCGTGCAATAGCCAATAGCCCAGAGCGGTGGTCCATTGGTTAAAGTCGAGCGTGTCGAGCCATTCGACGAACATCTGTTGATCGCGTTGCAACTGGTGTCGGGTGCGGCCGTTGTCGAGCTTCTTCAACTCGCGAACATGCGCCTCGGTCAACGTCCCGGACGTCCAGGCATCGGCGAGCACCCCAAAGTGGCTGAGCCAGATACCAAGCGTCCGATGCGGAGCAATTTGTGATGACGCGGTTTTGAGCTTTTCGGCGAAGTACGCGTTGACCGACTTCCGTCCACCAAGACCAGCTTGGTCTGCCTCACAGACCGCAGCGGCCGAAAGTGCCTGGAGCCGCTGTTGGGATCGCAGGATCGTGACCGTGTAGGCCTCGAGTTCGCTGCGGGTCAACGCCGCGAGCGATACCGACGCGACCTCATCAAGCGCTGCGTCCAAACGTTGGGCTGCTGAGCCGGCGAACCCGCCGACGTCGTCAACAGCATCATGATGATTGTGAAAGAGCGCAACCATCGGTTTCACCTCCCGACAGGAACAAGCTGGGCCGGGCTCAAACCGTTACGGGGGAAACACCGTCACAACAGTGTTGTGGGTGAATGCGGGCTAACGGGAGTCAGGATCTTCTGAACAGAACACGGGGAAGTGAACGAACAACAACAGTATATCGAACATGTGTTCGATGAACAACCCCGAAACCGCAGGAATGACATCGGTTGTCGATGCAAGAACTGTGTTACCAATCGCTCGGGACGAAGAGGTAGTACCACTGGTCGACGGCTCCGTCGTCGACCAAGGTGTAGATGCCGCCACGCTCGTCGATCTCGAGGGGCGGTGGGTACTGCACCAGGCGACTCATGCATGGTCCGCCGTCGCAACGAACGAACATCCGCTCGCCGCTTTCGAGCGCGGCGGCTCGACCGGGGTCGCACCTCACGCCGTCGCCGCCAATGCGCCTTGCAGGGTGTCCATCATCTGGCCGATTTCGGCGTCGGTGATGACGAGTGGGGGACACATCGCTATGCGGGTACCGACGGGACGGACGATCACGCCCTGTTCGAGCATCAGGTTTCGCACGGGCACGGAATCGCGTCCGAGCTCGGCTCCCCACACGCCGCCGACGCCGTCGTAGCTTGCGATTGCGCCATCGGCCACCAACGCAGAGAGTCCGGCCGAGATGACCGAGCCGATGTGGTTGGCTCGCTCGACCAGACCATCCGAGCGGATGAGCTCGATATTGGCGATGACCGCAGCCATCGCAACCGGATGGCCCGAGTACGTATAGCCCGTTCGCAACATGGCACCCATGGCTTCGAGCTCGTCGGCGACGTCGCGGCTGACGATGACGCCGGAGGCCGGGATGTAGCCGGACGAAACGCCCTTGGCGAAGGTGATGAGGTCGGGAGTGACGCCGAAGGTCTGCGAACCGAACCAGTTGCCGGTGCGCCCAAAGCCGGAGATGACCTCGTCGTGGATGAGCAACGCACCGTTGTCGTCACACAGGCGACGGAGTCCCTCCGCATAGCCATCGACCGGAGGAAACACGCCGCCGGCCCCTTGTACCGGTTCGCTGATGACCGCGGCAATGCGCTCACCGAGTTCGGCGAAGACCGATGCAGCCGCCTCGAGGTCGTCGCTCGGCACCTCGATGAAGTGCGGAACGAGGTCACCCCAGCCCTCTCGGTTCGGAGCGATTCCCTGCGCGGACGTGCCGCCGAAGTTGGTGCCGTGATAGCCGCGCGTCCGGCGAATGATGACTTGGCGATCGTGGTCGCCGCGTTGTTGATGAATGAGCCGGGCGAGCTTCAGCGCCGTGTCGACCGCCTCCGAGCCCGACGATCCGAAGAAGACCCGGCCATCGGGCATGGGTGAGACGTCGGCCACCGCCTGTGCCGCCCGAATGGAGACGTCGTTGGTGAAGGGGGCGAAGGTGTTGTAACAGGTGAGCACGTCGAGCTGCGCCTTGATGGCGTCGAGCATTTCGGTGCGGCCATGACCGACGTTGCAGTACCAGAGGCTGGCCATGCCATCGAGGTAGGGCTTGCCGGTGTCGTCCCACAGCGTGGAACCCTCGGCTCGCTCGATGTTGATGAAGTCGGCCTCGGACTGGGCGGGATCGGAGAACGGGTGCAGGAACGCGCTGGGCATGTCTCAGTGTCGCGCAGGATCATCGTGTCGCGCACCGGACTCCGAGCTGCGTCTCAATCGCGGTAGACAACGCCCGGCAGCACACACAGCATTTCGTACAGCAGGTTCGCAGCGACGAGCGACGTGTTTCCCGACGGATCGTAGATGGGGGCGACCTCCACCAGGTCGCCGCCGACGAGGTCGAGCCCTCGGCAGCCGCGAATGATCTCGACCGCCTGCGGAACCGTGAGCCCCGCGATTTCGGGGGTGCCGGTACCCGGTGCATACGCCGGATCGAGGCCGTCGATGTCGAAGCTGAGGTACACCGGCCCGCCGCTCACCTGGTCGCGAATCTCGGCCATCAACGGCACCAAGCTCTTGTGCCAGCACTCCTCGGCCTGCACCACCCGGAAGCCTTGCCGGCGCGACCAATCGAAGTCGTCGGCGGCATAGCCCGTGCCCCGGACGCCGATCTGTGCAACCCGACCGGGGTCGAGCAACCCCTCCTCGACCGCGCGTCGAAATGGCGTGCCGTGGGCCACCTTCTCTCCGAACATCGTGTCGTTGATGTCGGTGTGCGCGTCGATGTGCACCAGACCAACCGGCCCGTGTTTGGCCGCAATGGCCCGCAGGATCGGCAGCACGATCGTGTGATCGCCGCCCATCGATACCGGCACGACATCGGCGGTGAGCAGCTGGTGATAGTGGTCGGCAATGCGCTCGACCGAGTCGGCCAGGTTGTAGGGATTTGTCGCGACGTCGCCGGTGTCGTCGATGCGCAGACTGTCGAACGGCGCGGCGCGTGTGGCCATGTTGTACGGGCGGAGCAGGACCGACTCGCTACGGATACCGCGGGGCCCGAACCGGGCTCCCGGCCGGTTCGACGTGCCGATGTCGAAGGGCACGCCCACCACCGCGACGTCGAGTTCGGCGGGCGGTTTGTCGCCCGGCAGCCGCATGAACGTCGCGATGCCACCGAATCGGGGCATCTCGTTACCGCCGAGTGGTTGTGGGTTTTCGGTCATGCCCCCGCACTGTAGTTGGGAGGCAGTAGTTGGGAGGCAGTAGTTGGGAGGCGGACGAGCCGATGG
>CBESNZ010000322.1:0-3931 GCA_965531045.1 uncultured Acidimicrobiales bacterium | reverse complement strand
CCGTATTACCTCGAACGGGCCGACGACAACTACAAGACCCACATGTGGGCCCAGGGCGAGGATCGGTTGCCCGAACCGCCGTCCACCTACTACTACCGGCAGGTGTACAGTTGCTTCTTCAAGGACAGCGCCGGTATGAAGATGCTCGACGAGGTCGGGGTCGACAACGTGTTGTTCGAAACCGACTACCCGCACAGCGACGGAACCTTCCCGCATTCGCGCGAAACGGCGATGGAGCTGTTCGGCCATCTGCCCGACGACGTCGTGTACAAGCTGGCCCGCGGCAACGCCATCAAGCTCTTCGACCTGCCGTTCGACTGAGGCTGCCGAATCGCGGCAGTGACTTCCGCGGGTCAGTGCGGAAGCCACTGCGCAAAACAGTGCCGGGCTCATGAACTGTCACCCGGCACCGGGGTCTTGCTCGCCGGGCGGGTCAGTGCCGATGCCCGTGCGCTTCGTTTCTCCGCCGCCCCTGGTTGGGGCGGTTCACCATTCGGAACCGGCGACCGGGTCCGCTCCGTTCGCAAGTGGCGCATATGCGACATTCGCACGGCGCTCCGGTCGACGAGCTGCGCCAGCACAACAGCTGGCGCGGAATACTCCGAGCAGCGGTTCTGTTCAAGTCTTCAACGGCCCATTCCCCCCCCAAACAGCAAGGAGCTGCTCCATGAGCACCACCGACATCACGATCCAACAATTCGAGGACACGATCAGCAAAGACGGCATCGTGCTGGTCGACTTCTGGGCGGAGTGGTGCGGGCCGTGCAAGTCCTTCGCCCCGGTGTTCGAGCAGTCATCCAAAGATCACCCGACGGTGACGTTTGCGAAGGTCGACACCGAGGCCGAGCAGGAGCTCGCCGGTGGCCTGGGTATCCGCTCGATTCCCACGCTGATGATCTTTCGGGACGGCGTGCAGGTCTTCAGCCAGGCCGGCGCCATGCCCGGTGAGGCGCTCGACGACCTCATCGGTCAGGTCGAGGCGCTCGACATGGAGGACGTTCGTCGCCAGGTCGAAGAACACGCTGCCTCTCACGAACACGGACCGGACTGCAATCACTGAGAGCCGTTAGGATCTGTGGCCATGGCTACCGAAACAGCGCCGCTCATCACCCAGTCACCGGTCATCGACCCGGTACTCGACGAGGCCGAGCCGGGCGATCACGACAAGTTTGCCCACTACGTCCCGAAGGCCAAGCTCACCGAAGCCATGGTCATGGGAACCCCGGTCGTCGCGTTGTGCGGCAAGGTATGGGTGCCGAGCCGTTCACCCGAAAAGTTTCCGGTGTGTCCCGACTGCAAGAAGATCAAGGACGCAATGCCCCGTTGAGGCTTCTGGCGGTGGCGGTGTTCGAGAACATCGTCTACAGCGCCCGGCTCCTCGATGCGGCGCGCAGCGATCGCATCACCTTGGTCGTCGACGCGATCTTGCGCGAAGGCGACGCAGACGAACCGTTGCTGATGCCGCTGCCCGAGGTCGCGGTGTTGATCGGCACCGACAACGCCAATCGGCTGTTCCCCAAGTACCGCGACGACGGCCGCATCGTTGATCACATGGGCGTCGCGCACCTGTCGTTCCCATTCTGGGAACTGGCCGAGGCGTGAGCCGGCCGAGCGCTACCGGTCCTCGAAATGCATGTGACTGAGGCGCGGCCCGCGCTTCGGCGCACTACCGGAGAGCTTCAACAACACCGCGACCCGCCCGCGGTGACCGGCGTAGGGCTCGAGTAGTTCGAGCATGCGTTCGTCGGTGCCGCGTTCCTCGCCGGCGAGATGCCAACAGACCGTGTTTTTGAGGTGATAGTCGCCGACGAGTACTGCATCGGGGTCGCCGAGCGCCGTCATCATCACTCCAGCGGTGGTCCACGGCCCGATACCGGGGAAGGCTTGCAACCGCGTCGCGGCATCGCTTCGAGACATGCCCACGCATTCCTCGAGACGATTGGCTCGGCTCGCTGCGATGCGGATGATGCGAGCGCGTTTCTTCTCGACGTTGATGCGATGCCACTCGTGATAGGGGAGCGCGGCGACGACTTCAGGTGTCGGCAACAGCCACGTTTTGAAGGGGCCCGGAGCGCGCTCGCCGTGGAACCATCGCAACTTGCGAAGCGATTCCTTGGCCAGCTTGGCCTGCACCTTCTGGCCCAGGATCGACGACACGATCGCTTCGAAGACCCGTTCGGTGCGTCCGATCCGGAAGCCGGGATTCCGGCGAATGGCACGGTCGAGCGCGTCGTGATGCGGCACGAAGCCCGTGAGGTCGTCTTCGGCCCCGATGAGGGCTGCCGATCGGTCGAGTAGCCACGTCGATCCCGGCCCCCAGGCCTCGGCCGAGAACTCCACGGCTGCGGCTTCGCGGCCGCCACGGGTGGGGCGAATACGGATCGTGCCGGGCCCGTCGGGTGTACGGCTGGACACGACGAGGCCCTTGGCTCCGACGAGGTGGGTGTCCTTGAGCAGCGCGGCGGTGGCGTCGAGATGCGTCGGATTCGCGACCTTTAGGGTTTTCGAAACGTCGGGATGAAATGTACCGTCGTGATCCGACGGGATATCCGGACGCGCTCCTTCGCCGTCCGTTGGCAGTGCTCCCGAATTGAGGCGACTTTTCATGACCACAACTACTCTTCGACGCCCTGCTGGCGTCTGGTTGGCGATTCTTGCCCTCTTCGCAGGACTTGTCACCTTGGCCCCGGCCGATGTCGCACTGGCAGCCGACCACGATGCGGACCTCGTTCCGCAGGTTGCCCGCACCGACACTCCCAATGTCGTCGACGGGTCGGTGCGGTCCATCGTGCAGGTCGGAAACCGCATTGTCATGGCGGGGGATTTCACCCAGGTCCAGCAGAATGGCACGACCTACGATCAACCGTACTTGGCGGCGTATTTCCTCGATTCGGGTTTGTTCGATGCCGGCTTCGATCCGGTGATCGACCGCGACATCAACGTCGTTCGGGCCGATGCCGATGGTGATGCGCTGTTTATCGGGGGACGGTTCAACACGATCGACGGAACGACGCGCCGCAAGGTCGCCAAACTCAGTTCCTCCGGCCAACTCATCACGGCGTTCACCGCAAACGCCACGGCCCAGGTGCAGTCGTTGGCGGTCGGCGACGGCGAGCTATACGTCGGCGGCACCTTCAAGAAGATCAAGGGCCAGAATCGGCTCCACGTGGCCGCCGTCGATGCCGACACCGGCCGCGTCGACGCCGGGTTCGACCTGCCGCTCAGCGGTGCGATCGGACGCGGCGGCACCCTCAACGTGTTCTCCCTCGATCTCACCGCCGACGACGAGACGCTCCTCGTCGTCCATTCTGCGCTCCAGGTAGCCGGCCAGAATCGGGTTGGCGCTGCGCTCGTCGACGTCTCCGGAGCAACCGCCACGCTCCTGCCGTGGCGCACGAGGCTGTACGAGGACAATCTGCCCGATACCGGCGGACAGGTGCAGATACAGGCCGGAGCCATTGCCCCGGACGGTTCGTACTTCGTCACCGTTGCGACCGGAGGAGACAATCCGCCCACCAACGACACGGCCCTGAAGTGGTCGGTCGGCGGCGGCGACAACCAGCAGCCGCAGTGGATCTCACGTCACTTCGACAGTGTGTACGCCGTCGACATCGCCCCAACTGCGATCTACGTCGGCGGTCACTTCCAGTATGAGGAAGCCCCCGGATCGACGAACCCGTTCCCCGGCGATCCCGACATCAACTACGGCTTCGGCGCCGGTCTCGGCCCCGCGGTCCTCGGTGACGAGGTGGTTGCCCGGGAGCAGCTCGGAGCGCTCGATCCGGCGACCGGAAAATCGCTCAACTGGGATCCAGGTGCGAGCGGATTTCATGGCGTCGAAGCGGTCACGGTCATCGACCGAGGCCTCCTCGTCGGACACGACGGAAACCGGATCGGTGGCAACGACGTTGGCCGGGGTGGCTTCCTCGAC
>CBESNZ010000321.1:0-3946 GCA_965531045.1 uncultured Acidimicrobiales bacterium | reverse complement strand
CGGCCAATCCCGATGCGTTCGCGGCCCGGGCGGCTGAAGTGCGCGACGCGTCGGTGTACAACGTCGGATCCTCGGCCGAGGCGGCGGCGTCCTGGCTGGCTGCGGCCTATCAAAAGGTGTGATCCAGCGAAGGTGTGGCCCAGCGCGGGTTGGTTGCTAGGCGGGTTGGTGCTAGCTGAGCAGTTCGGAGTCGTCGATTTCCATGTCGGCGAGGGGATCGATCTCACCCTCGGTTGCGAAGGCGTCGGGACCGTCGCTCACCGCAAGGGTCGACTCTTCCTTGCGCCAGAACGCAATCTTGTACCAAATGGATTTGAAGAACATGGCACCACCCGCGAACCCCGCGGCCACAGCCGAGAGGATCATGGTGCCGGTGGCGGCATCGAAGTAAGCAAGCATGCGCGTGAGGTTAGCGCAAGGGCGACCCCGCGAAACGCCACCTGCAAAGGATGTCGGTGAATCTCCCGGGCATTCACTTGCGTGCAAGCACGCGTCTGTAGCGTGGTTCGTTATGGCGAATCGTCTGGTGATACTCGGTGCCGGCCCAGCCGGGGTGGCTGCTGCCACGCACGCGGCCCGATTGGGGGCCGAGGTCACGTTGATCGAACGCGACGTGCTCGGCGGCGCAGCCCACCTTTGGGACTGCATTCCGTCGAAGGCGATGATCGCGACCGGCGGCGCAATGTCGTTCCTCAACCGCAGTCAAGGGATGGGGCTCGAAGAGGTCAAGCCGCATGTCGACCTCGATAATCTCCGAAACCGACTGGCCACGATCGAGGCTCGTCTGGCTTCGTCCTCGCTGCAACTCCTCGAGAGCCAAGGCGTGCGTTTGATCGAGGGGACGGGGCGTATGGTCGGCCCGCACTCCGTGGTGGCCGACAGCGGCGATCAGCAGATCGAACTGGAGGCCGACTACGTACTGCTCTCGACGGGAAGCCGGCCGCGGATTCCCGACTGGGCACATGTCGACGGCGATCGAGTGCTCACCACCCGCGATGCCTACCCGCCGGCAGAGATGCCCGATCACCTGATCGTCATCGGATCCGGCGTCACCGGGGTGGAGTTCGCGCACATGTTCGCCAGCTTTGGTTCCGAAGTCACCCTCATCGTCAGCCGCCAGCACGTCCTCCCACAGAAGGATCCCGAAGTCGCCGCCGCGTTGGAGGAGAACTTCGTCGAACGTGGGGTCAAACTGTTCAAGGGTGCACGAGCGGGTGCGATCGAACGCGACGGCGATCGTGTGATCGTTCGCTGTTCGGACGGCCGCATCGCGGAAGGCTCACACGCGCTGCTCGCGATTGGTTCGGTGCCGAACTCGGAGAGCCTGAACCTCGAATCGACGGGCGTCGAGGTCGATGGTGGCTACGTGCCGATCGACCACCACTGTCGATCATCGGTGCCACACATCTACGTGGCCGGTGACCTGTCCGGCAAGCTGCCGCTGTCCTCGGTCGCCACGATGCAGGGACGCAAGATCGCCGAGCACCTCATGGGTATGCACGATCTGCCTCACCAACACCTCGACTACGACAAGGCGGCATCGGCGATCTTCACGGAACCCGAAATAGCCGACGTCGGACTGGCCGAAGCCGACGCGTTTGCTTCCGGCCGCAAAATTCGGGTCACGAAGGTCCCGTTCTCGGTGTCGGCGAAGGCGCTGATCAACGACGACTCTCGGGGATTTGTGAAGCTCATCTCCGACCCGGCCACCGGGGTCGTGCTCGGTGGTTCGATCGTCGGGCGCCACGCCGCCGAGCTCATCGCCGTCATCGCCCTCGCGGTCACCGCTCGTCTCACCGTGACCAACATGATCGACTCGCTGTTGGTTCACCCGACGCTGGCCGAAGCCCTCGTCGAAGCGGCGGAGTAGCCGCTAAGAGATAACCGCGACGACGTCCCCGCCGCCCACGGCGTCGCCTTCGGCGACCTTGAGTTCTTTCACCGTGCCTGCGGTATCCGTCGTGACGTTGTTCTCCATCTTCATGGCCTCGAGCACGCAGATGGTGTCGCCGGCCTCGACCTCTTGGCCCACCTCGACGAGCACCTTGATGATGGTGCCCTGCATCGGTACTTCGATCTCGCCGTTGCCGGCGCCGCCGCCGCCACCGCTGCCACCGGCCGAGCGCTTGGGACGGCCGCCGCCCGCAGCTACTGCGCCCTGCTCGGGAACCCACATGCTGACGGAGAACTTCTTGCCGTTGACCTCGACGTCGATGTCTCGGCGCACTTTGTCGCCGTCATCGTCGGTGGCCCGGGCGGCCGGTGCGCCGATGCCGGAGAGGTCGAGTACATCCTCGACCCATTTGGTCGAGTGCTCCATGGCGGCGAAATCGGGATGCTCGAGGATGGCGAGATCGGCCGGAATCGTGGTGGCGGGACCTTCGACCTTGAGCTCGCGTAGGGCGCGAATCGTGCGGGCGATTGCGGTCGGGCGGTCTTTGCCCCACACGACCAGCTTGCCGATCAGGTTGTCGTAGTACTGGCTGACCTCGTCGCCGGCGGCATAGCCGGCGTCGAAACGGACGCCGTAGCCATCGGGACGTTCGAGCACGGTGATCTTGCCGGGTGAGGGGAGAAACGCCCCGCCGGCAGGGTCTTCGGCGTTGATACGTACCTCGATCGCGTGACCGCGCAATTCGACGTCGGCTTGGGTCATGCCGAGCGGCTCGCCGGCCGCGACGCGAAGCTGGAGTTCGACGAGGTCGAGATCGGTCACGAGTTCGGTGACGGGGTGCTCGACCTGGAGGCGGGTGTTCATCTCGAGGTAGTAGAACTCGCCGTCCTCGTACAGGAACTCGACGGTTCCGGCGTTGACGTACCCGCAGCCGACGGCAACCTTGACGGCGGCTTCGCCCATGGCGGCGAGGGTCTCTTCCGGAATGTTCGCCGCGGGTGCCTCTTCGATGAGCTTTTGGTGACGGCGCTGCGCCGAGCAGTCACGGGTGCCCAGGTACAGGCAGGTTCCGTGCGAGTCGGCGATGATCTGCACCTCGACATGGCGCGGTTTCACGAGATACCGCTCCATGAGGATCTCGTCGCGGGCAAAGTAGGCAAGGGCCTCGCGCTGGGCCGAAGCGATCGCATCCTCGACCTCGTCGTCGGCATTGACGACCTTCATGCCCCGTCCGCCACCGCCAAAGGCGGCCTTGATGACGATGGGATAGCCGTGCTCGGCGGCGAGATCTCGGATCTGGGCCGGATCGGTGACCAGGTCGGTGGTGCCGGGCACGCCGCTGACGCCGACGTTTTCGGCTGCGGCGCGGGCCGAAATCTTGTCGCCCATCACCTCGATGGCCTCGGGCCCCGGGCCGATGAACGCCACGCCCTTGTCGGTTATGGCCCGGGCGAAGTCGGCGTTCTCCGAAAAGAACCCGTAGCCCGGGTGAACCGCGTCGGCGCCGCTTCGATCGATGGCGTCGAGCAGCGCGTCGGTGTTGAGATACGACTCGGCCGCGGTCTGGCCCCCGAGGGCGTACGCCTCGTCGGCGAGGCGGACATGCATGGCGTCCCGATCGAGTTCGGAGTACACCGCGACGGTTGCGATGCCCATCTCCTGGCAAGCTCGGATAACCCGGACCGCGATTTCGCCGCGGTTTGCAATGAGAACCTTAGAAAACACGTCATATAGTTACTCGATTCGAGGCCGCTGTGGCGACATCGCCGCAGGATTCTCTGACTCGGTCACCGGCGATGCGTCCGTTGCGGGCCCGCCAAGGAGGGGATGCATGACCGATCAGCCGCAGTACGAGGCGTGGGGAGCGACGGTAACCGGACGCTTCGCCAAGGTCTTCTGGCGTCCGGAAACCGATTCCACCAACGTCGACGCCAAGGCCCACCTGGCGGTCGCGGGTGCCGGCCCAGCGGCGTTCCTGGCCGACTATCAGCGAGCCGGGCGTGGCCGCCTGGATCGTCGGTGGGACGCGCCGGCCGGGACCAACATCTTGCT
>CBESNZ010000320.1:0-3957 GCA_965531045.1 uncultured Acidimicrobiales bacterium | reverse complement strand
GGGGTAGTGCACCCCGGGCCCGACCCGAAGATTCAGGTCGTCGCCTGGGGCGGTGGTGACGTACTGCTCGTCGTCGAGGGCGACGTCGACGGTGATGTGCGTCGGCCCTTGGCCGGTGTCGAGCTGCAATGGCGTGCGAATGAATCGCGATTGGATAGTCGCCGAATCGGTGACCATGGGGGGAGCGTCGAGCGAGTCGTAGAACACCGATGCCTCGCCGTTCGAGCCGACCACCGCACCCTCGTACACATCGACGGTCACCCCACCCGGATCGATCTCGACCCCGTAGGAGGTCCAGGTGGGATCGTCGCCCCGGACGCCCAGGAACATGCCGTTGGGGCCATGCTCGAACCACGCCACCGTGCCGTCGGCGCCCATGTCGGCACCGTAGACCTGCACCTCGGTCGGTTCGCCGGCGAACTCATTGCAGGCCGGGTTGACGGGGCCCCAGGGGAGGGCTGCGTTCACATCGTCGTTGTCGCTGCCATCGAAGTTGAGAAAGCGCATGCTGGAGCAGAAGCCGTCGCCGCCGTAGAGGAAGATCCCGTCGTCGGTGAAGCTGGCCTCGGCGATTCCCCATTCGATGCCGCCGACGATGGCGAGTTCCACTTCCGCACCTCCGTCGAGCGATCGGCGGAACAGGGTCTGCTCTTCGAACTCGCCGTGTCGGACCGTGTAGAGCACCTGCGGTTTGTCCTCGATGATGCCGACGTCGAGGAGCTCGCCCACCGAGAGGAACACGGCGGCGTCGGAGTCAGCCGCTCGATGGAAGATGCCCCACTCGGTTTGGAACACCACGCCGCCGGAGCGATCGTCGAACGCGTCGATGATCGGGTCGGACGCCCCCGGCGTGTACACCCGTTCGTTTCCGCCGATGTGGGCCATGCCGTAGGTGGTCAACCGGTCTGCTTGAGACGAGGCGATGGCGACGTCGGTTGGCGGAACACCTGAGGTGAGCGGCGTTGTGTTCGTCGGCGTCGCCGGATCGGTGACCGGCGCCGAGGTCCCGGCGAACTCCGGAACCTCGACCGCGCCGTCGTCGCCGCGCTGCACCAGCGCCCCAACACCGACGGCGAGTAACACGATCACCGCGCTGATAGCGCCGAGGCGAGCGGCCCGAGCGCCGACCGAGTTGCGGGCGTGGACCCCGGCGAGGCCGGCGTCGAGGTCGACCATGTCGGCGGCCGCGTCGGCCCGTCGGGTGAATGCGTCCTTCAGTGGATCGTTCATGACTGGATCCCTTCTTCGTCGAGGCGAGCTTCTTCATCGAGAGATTGCGATTGTTCGAGGTGCAGAATTTCGGCCAAACGGCCGCGGGCTTTGTGCAGATGCACCTTGGCGGTGGAGGGGGCACACTCGAGCACTTCGGCGATCTGGGCCACCGGCATGTCCTCGAGGTAGTGGAGAGCGATCGCCGCCCGCTGCTGCGGTGGCAAGGTGCCGACTGCGGCCCAAATGGGCTGCATCGATGGTGGATCCGGCGGCAGCACGTGCCGGACGTTTCGTCGAAGGCGAACCTTGGCCTTGAGCTCGGACGTCGCTCGACGACCTCTCGAGGTGGCGGCGTTGATCGTGACGCGCCGCACCCACGCACCGGGACGGTCGTATCGACTGATCTTGGCCCAGTGGCGATGCGCCTTGACCATGGCATCCTGCGCCAGGTCTTCGGCGGCTGCCGGACCGGCGCCGACGCTGGCGGCCAGCGCCACCATCGCCGGGAACTCTCGTCGGTAGAAGTCGTCGAAGGGTTCGGTGATGGCAAGGGGGACAGCGTTCGCCTGTATCGCCGGGTCGTGCGGCTGTATCGCTGGGTCGTGCACGGGGACCGCCTGAGGTTGGAGTGGTGCGTTCACACCTCATCACACGCACGAACCCCCTCCGAGGTTTATCTCCTCGGACACAAATTCTGGAAAGCTCGGCGCATGAGTTTGCTCGATGGAACAGGTTTGCTCAATGGAACGAAAGCGGTCATCACCGGCGCCGGATCGGGCATCGGAGCGGCGACCGCGCGCCGATTCGTGGCCGAAGGTGCGCAGGTCGTGGTCCTCGACCGAAACGCCGAGACCGGGCAAGCAGTCGCCGACGAGGTTGGCGGCCTGGCAATCGAGGTCGACGTGCGCGACCGAGAGGCGATGCAGGCGGCATTCGACCGGGCCGCCGAGCACCTGGGCGGATTGAACGCCGTGTTCAACAATGCGGGGGTCGGAGGCCTCAACCACCTCCACGCGTACGGCGCCGACGAGTTCGCCCGGCTGATCGACGTGAACTTCACCGGCGTCTGGCACGGCATCTCGGCCGCCGTGCCGTACATGGTCGAGCGCGGCGGCTGCATCGTGAACAACACCAGCCTGAGCAGTCTGCGCCCCACCCGGGGCGAGGGACCGTACTCCGCCGCCAAAGCGGCCGTGAACGCGCTCACCCAGTCTGCGGCCCTCGAATACGGCCCCAACATACGCGTGAACGGCGTGCTTCCGGGCTTCATTCGCACCGGTCTCAACGAGTTCATCTGCGACACCCCCGAGTTGGCCGACCGAATCGCCGGTCAGACGCCGCTCGGCCGCATAGGCAACGCCGACGAGGTGGCGAACGTCGTGGTGTTCCTCTGTTCACCGATGGCCAGCTATATCACCGGCCAGAATCTGGTGATCGACGGTGGCTCGGCGCTGATCAACCCCCAGGTCGATTCGATGTTGCGTGATTTCCTGCCGGATTAGGCAGGCGGTGGCGCTTCCCGTAGTCTGAAAGAACTATTCATTACCTTTCAGATGATTTCAATACACGTGATCATCTACGATGTCTTCACATGGAGATGGTGTTGCGCAACCGACCCTTCGAAAACCTGACGATCGGCCGAGCCGATACCCAGGTTTCCACCGCCTGGATTTTGTTCACGGTGCTGGTCACGCTCAACGCGCTCGACGTGATCCTCACCCACGTGGGCATCGAGCGAGGGGTGTTGGTGGAGAACAACCCGCTGATGCGCGAAGTGGTCAAGCACCTCTGGGGCGCCGTTGCCATCAAGATCTTGGCCCTCGGCGTGGTGGGCGGACTGTTGTATGCCATCAGGTCGCGACGCAACGTCGTGCACGCCACCCTCGGCATCTGCGTCGTCTGGTACGGCTTCGTGGTCTTCTGGAACTACTCCCTGCTCGTTGCCTGAGCGCCGCGGCGGGGGCGACGCACTAGGTTGAGCACGATGGGTTCGGCTGACTGGAACGAAACACTCGACGACCTCGCGAACCGCACGGCGGCCGCTCGGTCCATGGGTGGCGACGAACGGGTCCAGAAGCATCGGGCGAAGGGGAAGTTCGACGCCCGGCAGCGGGTGGCCCACCTCCTCGACGACGGCTCGTTTCAGGAGATCGGCACCTTGGTCGGCGCCGTGGCGTCCGATGGCGTCGTAACCGGCCACGGCCTTGTCGACGGACGGCCGGTCATGATCGGGGCCGAGGACTTCACGACGTTGGGCGGTTCGATCGGTTCGGGGTCGTCGGCGAAGCGGTATCGCATCGCCGAGTTGGCCGAACGCGAGCGGGTGCCGCTCATCATGTTGCTCGAGGGGGCCGGCCACCGGCCGCCGCTGCCGAGCGAACCGAAGAGCGGCCGTTCACCAATCGACCTGCAACAACAGGCCCGCCTCTCGGGGAAGGTGCCCATCATCACCGGTGTGATGGGTGCTTCAGCCGGGCATGGCGCGCTCATTGCGCCATTGTCGGATTTTTCGATCATGACCACGCACGGAGCGATCTTCACGGCCGGTCCGCCGGTGGTGAAGGAGTCGCTGGGTGAGGACATCACGAAGGAAGACCTCGGTGGACCAGCCGTCGCAGTGGGGTCCGGTCTGATCCACAACGTCGCCGCCGACGACGCCGCAGCGCTCGACGATATTCGCCGCTACCTGTCGTACTTCGGCTCGAGCGCCTGGAGTTACCCACCCTCGGCGCAGGGCGGCGACCA
>CBESNZ010000319.1:0-3962 GCA_965531045.1 uncultured Acidimicrobiales bacterium | reverse complement strand
ACCTGCCGTACTTCTCCGGCTACGAGGCGATGCCGCTCGAACGCCTGACCATGTTGGTCGTGCCGCGCGACGGCGAGGCCAGTTTGGTGGTTCCCGCGCTCGAGGCACCGCGCGTTGTCGAGCGCAGCGGTGCGTTCCGGATCGTGGCGTGGGCCGAGACCGACGATCCGATTGCGATCGTCGCCGGGCTGTGCGCCGGTGCAACCCGGGCCGCGATCGGCGACCACACCTGGGCCGGGTTCCTGGTCGACCTGCAAACCGCCATGCCAAAGGTGGCCTTTGTCCGAGCATCGCTGGTCACCAGTCCACTTCGCTCGATCAAGGACCAAGCCGAGATCGACATGTTGCGCAAGGCCGCCCACGCGGTCGACCGCATCGCCGCCCGACTGCAGGCGGGCGAGATACCGCTCGTCGGTCAAACCGAAGCTCAGGTCAGCGCCGAACTCGGCCGGCAGATCGTCGCCGAGGGCCACCATCGTGTGAACTTCGCGATCGTTGCGGCCGGTGCGAATGCAGCCAGTCCGCACCACGAGCCGGGGGACACCGTGATCCGGCCGGGTCAGAGCGTCCTGTGTGACTTCGGAGGGACGATGCTCGATGCCGACGGCGTGGGGTATTGCTCCGACATCACCCGCAACGTGTGGCTCGGCACACCGCCGGCGGAGTTCCTCGAACTGTACGACGTGCTCCATGCGGCAAACGCGGCCGGCGTTGCCGCCGCCACGGTGGGCACGCCGTGTGAGGCGGTCGACGCAGCCGGCCGACGCGTCATCGACGATGCCGGACTCGGCGAGTACTTCATGCATCGCATCGGTCACGGCATCGGCGTCGAGGCCCACGAAGATCCGTACATGGTTGCGGGCAACGACACCCCCTTGGTGGCGGGTCACGCCTTCTCGGTCGAGCCGGGCATCTATGTGCCGGGCAAGTGGGGAGCGCGCCTCGAAGACATCGTGGTCGCAGCTGACGCCGGACCGGATGCGTTGAACCAGGCCGACCACGGCTTGGCCATCGTCGACGCATGATCGGCTCTCGCGCGTGATCAAACTCGACGCCGCCACATTCTTGGTGCAGTGGGCGGCCGGCGGCTGGCTCTTCCTCTGGGTCACGACGCGCCGGCGACAAGTCGGCCTCGGCTACGGCTGGCTGATGCGCGGTGTCTACTTGTCGATGGCGATCGGCTCGCTGGTCGTCGCATCGTTTCTCGGCGACGATCTGGGTCGAGACCTGCTTGCGGTTGCGATGTCGTTGCTGGGCCTCGCGGCCCTGGTGCTGTCGATCGCCCGAAAGTCGGCGGGGGTTTCGGGACAGCGAGAGCGTGTGGCCGCATCGTCGCAGCGGGTGGCAGAGATGACCGGCATCGACCGGTCGGAGCAACGCTTCGACAAGACGGCGCAGGAGTTCCCCCCGATCCTCGACCTCATCGTGGCCCTGATCGGCTTCGCCGCGTTGATCCCGGCCGGCATTGCCGCGGGCGACCCGGCGTGGTTGTCGATCGTTCGGTTGGTGGTCGGCGCAGCCTTCTTCGGAGCGGTATCGGACGCGATGTTGCTCGGCCACTGGTACCTCGTGCAGCCGGGACTCGAACGTGGCCCCATCCTGGAGTTGGTCCGCTACACCGCGCTGCTGTGGCCGCTGGAACTACTCGTCCTCCTGCTGCCGACCGGCATGATTTCGGCGCTCAACGGCTCGATCGACGACGGCTACAATGGCCTGCTCACCTGGTTCTGGGTGGCGTCGACAATCGCCACCATCGTGCTGTTGGGGGTGACGCGTGCGGCGTTGCGGGAGCGTCAGTATTCGGCGGTGATGGCAGCGACCGGCTTGCTGTATCTGGCGATACTGATGGCCTTTGGTATGGACCTCGTCGCTCGGGCGGTGCTGTCCCTCTGAGTGCCGGCGCGGGTCTACTCTGGTCAACCGGGCTGCCAATCGTCATACTGGATTACTCGTTGGGCACCCTGGCCCTCGAATCGAAGGAGCGCCGACATGGCTCGCGCCATTTGGAGCGGATCGATCAGCTTCGGGCTGGTCAACATCCCCGTGAAGTTGCACAGTGCCGTTCGTCGCAAGAACGTGCGATTCAACCAGATCGACAGCGTCACCGGCTCTCGGGTGAAGCAGAAGCGCGTCTCTGCCGCCGACGGTCGCGAGGTGGAGTACGACGAGATCGTGAAGGGCTACGAGTTGCCCTCCGGCGACTACATCACCATCACCGACGAAGAGATGGCAGCTCTCGATCCCGCTGCGGTCCGCACGATTGATATTTCCGAGTTCGTCGACCTGGCCGACATCGACCCGATGCTCTACGAGAACGCCTACTACCTGGCTCCCGACCCGTCGACGGCCAAGCCCTACAAGTTGCTGGCCACCGCGCTCGAGGAGAGCCAGAAGGTCGGTATCGCCCGTTTTGTCATGCGCACGAAGCAGTACCTCGCGGCGGTTCGCCCCAAGGACGGTCGGCTGCTGTTGTCGACCATGGTGTACGCCGACGAGGTGGTCAGCGGAGACGAGATCGACGGTTTCGACGGTCTTGACGAGGTCGAGGTGTCGAAGAAGGAGTTGACGATGGCGAAGCAGCTCATCGATTCGCTCGCCGAAGAGTTTGTGCCCGAAAAGCACACCGACACCTATCGCGAAGCGTTGCTCGAGTTGATCGAGCGCAAGGCCAACGGCGAAACAGAGATCATTCCCGCCCCGGTCGAGGCCGGCGCCGACAACGTGATCGATCTCATGGCGGCGTTGGAGGCCAGCGTGGCCGAGGCCAAGAAATCGCGGGCCGGAGGTTCGGCCCAGAAGGAGCCGGCAGCAAAGACCCCGACCAAGAAAGCCGCAAAGAAAGCTGCGCCGAAGAAGGCTGCCGCGAAGAAGAAGGCTGCGGCGAAGAAAACCCCGGCCAAGAAAGCCAGCTAGGCAGCGTCGTCGTATATGGCCGATCCGGTATTCACCGAAATCGGTGGCCGGCGTTTGAAGGTCACCAACCTCGACAAGGTCTTGTACCCGATGGTCGGGTTCACCAAGGCGCAGGTGATCGACTACTACGTGCGCGTCGCGCCCGTCATGCTGCCGCACATCGCGGGTCGGGCCATGACCTTGCGCCGCTGGCCTGATGGCGTCTCCGGCGAGGCCTTCTTCGAGAAGCGCTGTCCGTCACACCGCCCCGAGTGGCTACCCACCCACGAGGGAACCCGTGATCGCGGTGGTGCGATTCAGTACTGTGGTCTCGACGAGGTTGCCGCGCTCGCATGGACCGCCAACATGGCCGCGCTGGAACTGCACGCACCGATGGCCAAAGCGCCCGATATCGAGTCGCCCACCACGCTCGTGTTCGACCTCGACCCCGGGAAGCCGGCCACGATCGTCGAGTGCGCACGGGTGGCCCTGCTGATCCGCGACGTGTTGGCCGCAGTGGGGCTCGAGGCGTTTCCCAAAACATCGGGCTCGAAGGGCATGCAGTTGTACGTGCCGCTCAACACGCCGCACGACTACGAGCACAGCAGTTCGTTCGCCCACGCGGTGGCGCAGTTGTTGGAGAAGCAGCACCCGAAACTGGTGGTGAGCACGATGACGAAGTCCCTGCGCAAAGGCAAGATCTTCATCGACTGGAGCCAGAACACCCGCCACAAGACCACCATCGCTCCCTATTCACTGCGGGGGCTCGACCGCCCGACCGTGTCGACGCCGATCAGCTGGGACGAGGTGGGCGACTGCGCCGACGACGACCCCCTGAGCTTCGAAGCCGGCGAGGTCCTCGAGCGCGTAGAGGAACACGGCGACCTCTTCGCCGAGGTGGCAACGCTCGAGCAGTCCCTGCCGGGCCCGAAGAGCTCCTGACAGCTTCCGGTGCGTCAGCCACGCAGGCAACCGACGGTTTCGTATGGAGGAGCCACGGAAGCCGCGGTTTCTTTTTGACGCACTCGGCGATCCGTCACGGCGGTAGCCGTGGCGGGACTCAGCCTGCT
>CBESNZ010000318.1:0-3987 GCA_965531045.1 uncultured Acidimicrobiales bacterium | reverse complement strand
CGCGGACATCGGCGATGAGATGATCACCAAGTCCAACCGCAGGGGAGCGACGAGCTCGGCGTTGGTCGGCGACACGATCCCGCCGTCGACGTATTCGGTGCCGGCGATCGAAACCGGTTCGAACACGCTCGGGACCGCGCACGATGCCTGGACGGCGACACCGATGTTCGGGACGTCGACATCGTCTCGTCCGAAGACGACGCGCGCTCCGTCGTTGAGTCGGGCCGCTGCAATCCAGGTGGGCCGGGTCGGCCAGGGGTCACCGTCGCGCATCTCCTGGGTTCGCTGAGCCATTGCGTCGGCATTCAGCGTGCCGCGCGGCAACGCCCCGGCGAGGGAAACGACCGGTCGAACCGGACCGGGCCGGAGGAGGCCTCGAGCGATGAGCAGCGGAGAAGCAGGGCGCCGGCTGTTTCGAACCGGTTTTCCCATGTGCCAGGGGGTGGTCACCCTGGCGACCAAGGTCTGACCCTCGGCACTCAAGTCTTCGCCGAGGTTTCTGCGGTGCAGGTCGGCAGGAGCGAGGCCCGCTCGCAACGCCGATGCGGTGAGTGACCCGGCGGACGTGCCGACGATGATGTCGGCCGCGCGGGCATCCCATCCGGTCGTGTCGGCCAGGGCAGCGAGCACCCCCGCATGAAATGCTCCGCCCGTCACGCCTCCGGCGCCAAGAACCAGTCCGATCGAAACCATGCAGCGACGATACGCTGATAGGTCCCATATTGCGGCTCCTGGCTGCGGAGGAACCCCCATAGATCCCGAACTCGAAGCCGAACAACGTGCGATCGACCATGCCTACGCATGTCTGGAGGCGGCCCGAACGTCTGCGACCCGCCTCACGTCGATGGTCGAAAGTGGTGCCGGTGGCACCAATCAGGCGCGCTTCGAGCGTGACGTCATCTCCGAACAGGTCGCCGCTCGATTGAGACAACTCGAGTTGGGCTCCGCCAGCTTGGTGTTCGGTCGGATCGATCTGGATGGGTCGCGGAAGGACGAGTCGTACTACATCGGCCGGCTCGGCGTGTGGGACAGCGAGCAAGAGCCCGCCGTCGTCGACTGGCGCGCGCCGATCGCCGAGGCGTTCTATCGCGCCACCGGGGTCGAACCCATGGGTCTCGAGCGCCGCCGACACTTTGCGACGCGCGGGCGAACCCTTCTCGGCATCGACGACGAGTTGTTCGGCGATCTCAGCCGTCTCGATCGAGGCGCCGACGGGGCGCCGGTCGACGGCAACGGTCGACGGATCCAAGGCGAGGGCGCACTCATCGCCGCGCTCGAATCCTCACGCACCGGTCGTCTCGGCGACATCGTCGCCACGATTCAGGGGGAGCAGGACGAGATCATCCGTGCACCGCTGCCCGGCGTATTGGTCGTGCAGGGTGGCCCGGGAACCGGCAAGACCGTGGTTGCGCTGCACCGTGCTGCCTACCTGCTGTACACCAATCGTTTTCCGCTCGAGGGCCAGGGTGTGCTCGTGGTCGGGCCAAACCGCCTGTTTTTGGCGTATATCGAGCAGGTGCTGCCCTCGCTTGGCGAAGCGGGTATCAAGCTCGCGATACTGGGCGATCTGCTGGTGCCGTCGGTCCGTATCACCGGACCCGACAACGAGGCGGCCGCTCGTCTCAAGGGCGATCTCGTGATGCCAAAGGTGATTCGACGGGCGGTTCGGATGCGCCAGAACGCGCTGCGGGACGATCTGGTTGTCGGCTTCGGTCTTGAACGACTCCGCCTCACCATCGGCGACTCCGAGCACATCATCAGCGAGGCGCGACGACGATTCGTCACGCACAATGCAGCCCGCAAATTCGTCGCTCGGTCGGTCTTCGAGGTCTTGGCGAACAGTTCGCGAGATGACGAGCTCGACTGGGTCGTCGTACGCGAGCGGCTGCGATCAACGATCGAGCTGCGCGAAACCCTCGAGTGGATGTGGCCGGTACTGACCCCGGCGCAGTTGCTGCACGACCTGTACGGCTCCAAGGCAATGTTGCGGGCATCCGGGGGCGACGACGTCGCGAGCGAGCGCATGGACCTGTTGTTTCGGCCGAGAACCCGCGCCGACGACGTCACGTGGACCCTCGCCGACGCGCCGGTGCTCGACGAGGCGCGCGAGCGTCTCGGCGCCCGCCCCGGCCGTCGCGAAGAAGACGACGTTCGCACGTACGGCCACATCGTCGTCGACGAGGCACAAGACCTCTCGCCGATGGAACTGCGAATGTTGGAGCGCCGGTCGCTGAACGGATCGATGACCATCGTCGGCGACATCGCACAATCGACCAGCGCGTGGGCACACGACTCCTGGGCCTCAATTCTCGAGCACCTGCCCCAAAAGCGCGAACCGCGTCGGGCCGAGCTCACGATCGGCTACCGGATTCCGGCGCCCCTCATGGAAGTCGCCGGCCGAGTTCTTCGCGAAGCGGCACCCGGCCTTTCGCCGCCCAAGGCGATCCGAGACGATGGCGAGCCGCCGACATACGTCCACGCCGAACCCGGCCAACTCGTCTCCCAAGTGGTCGACGTCGTCGGCTCGGCGTTGGCCGAAATCGGCACCGGAAACGTGTCGGTCATCGTGCCCAACTCGATGGCCGACACGGTCGCAGAACGCCTGATCGGAGCCGGGTTCGATACCGGACGCGCGAACCGGTCCGGCCTCGACCGGCAACTCACGGTGGTGCCGGTCGGTTTGGTCAAGGGGCTCGAAGTCGACTTCGCAATCGTCGTCGAGCCGGCGCAGGTACTTTCGGAAGAACCCCAGGGCATGCGGTCGCTGTACGTGGCGCTCACCCGTTCGACAAAGCGCATCGCCATCGTGCACGAGCAACCGCTCCCCGCCGTTCTGCAAGCCTGAACCACCAACCAGCGCGAGTAAACCGCCGTTGCAGCCTTGTCGATCCGGGCGTCGGCGGTAGCCTGCATCGGGTGGCAACGGAGCAGTTCTCTCCGCCCGTAAGGGAGTGGTTCGACACCAGCTTTCCCGCGCCGACAAAGGCCCAAGCCATGGGCTGGCCGGCGATCGCCGCCGGCGACCACACGCTGATTCTGGCGCCGACCGGTTCGGGGAAGACCCTCTCGGCGTTCCTCTGGGGCATCGACCAGCTGGCCACGTCACCGGTTCCCGAGAAGCAGCAACGCACTCGATTGCTCTACATCTCGCCGTTGCGGGCACTGGCGGTCGATGTCGAGAAGAACCTCCGCTCGCCGCTGATGGGCATCGACCTCGCGGCGCAGCGACTCGGTACCGAGGTGCATCGACCAACCGTGGGTATCCGCTCCGGCGATACGCCCGCCGACGAACGCCGACAGCTCGTGCGCAATCCGCCCGACGTGCTCATCACGACGCCGGAATCGCTCTACCTAATGCTCACGTCGAAGGCCCGAGAGACGCTCACGAATGTGCAGTACGTCGTCATCGACGAGATCCACGCGCTGGCCGCCACAAAGCGTGGCGCACACCTTTCGGTCTCGCTCGAGCGTCTCGAGCATCTCTGTCAGAACTTCGGTGTCGAGGAAGGCCTCCGCACCGGACATTCGCCGCAACGCATCGGGCTTTCGGCCACGCAACGCCCGCTCGACGAGATCGCCCGATTCCTGGGCGGCTTCTCGTCGCAGCAGGGCGAGTCCGGTGAGGGCACGTCGACCCAGGCCCGCCCGGTCACGATCGTCGACGCCGGCGTACAGAAGGAGATGGAGGTCGAGGTCATCGTGCCGGTCGACGACATGTCCGACCTCGGTGCACCGCTTCCGGCCGACGCACCATCTTCCCCGGATGACGGAAGCACGCGCCGCAGTATCTGGCCGGCGATGCATCCGCGACTACTGGAGCTCATTCAAGAACACCGGTCGACGCTGGTGTTCGTCAACGCCCGGCGGTCAGCCGAACGGTTGGCCACCCGGCTGAACGAGTTGGCGATCGACGGCATCTCAGGTGGCAACGAGGCGACGGGCCGACCTCCGGTGGTGCCGGCCGATGCCGCCGATGGCAGCGCACCC
>CBESNZ010000317.1:0-4016 GCA_965531045.1 uncultured Acidimicrobiales bacterium | reverse complement strand
GCGGAGCCGGTCGAGGTCGACGTCGCTGAAGGTGTACTCGGACGGGCTGGAGATTCGAAACTCGCCGCCGAGCATGCCGATGATCAATCCCAATGATCGGGCGACGTTGTTGGCATCGCCGACGTAGGCGATCGAACGACCTTCGATGTCGCCGAACTCGCCGATGATGGTCATCGCGTCGGCCAGCGCCTGCATCGGATGGGCCGCATCGGAGAGCAGGTTGACGACTGGCACGCGATTCACCGCCGCCATCCGTTCGACCACGGAGTGCGAGAACACCCGCGCCCCGATCGCGCGGTGGAAACACCCAAGCGTGTTCGTCACATCCTCGGCGCTCTCGCGGGTGTCGATGCCGATCTCGCTCGGCTGGATGTACACGGGATGGCCGCCGAGTTGCACGACCGCCATCTCCATCGAGTTCCGAGTGCGGGCCGACGGCTTCTCGAACACCAACGCCATTCCCTGTGGCGAGCCGGTCGGTCCGGTGAGCACCTTGGGCGGGTCGGGTTCGAACGCGAGCTGCAGTACCTCCCGGAGTTCGTCTGGAGTGAGGTCGTCGACCTCGAGGAAATGGCGCATGGGATCAGCTCTCGTCGTCGTGCTGGAGCACAGCGGAAATAGTGGCTACGGCCGAAGCGATATCGGCATCGGTGATGATGAACGGCGGGGCCAGGCGAATCGCGTCGGCACCTGCGCCGACGACGACGAGGCCGGCGTCGAGGCACGCATTTGCGATGTCCGTTCCGGATCGGCCGGCGAGGACCTCAGCGGAGAACTGGGCGGCCAGCAGTAGCCCTCGTCCTCGGGTGGCAACGACCCCGGGGGTCGCAACCAACGCCGCTGAGAGCGCAGCGCCACGATCACGGGCGACCGTCGGCGCATCGATGCGTAGCATCTCCTTCAAGGTGGCCGCGGCCGCCGACGCCGCCAACGGCTGTCCACCAAAGGTGCTGCCATGGTCGCCGGGCTTGAAGGCCGAGGCGATCGACCGCTTCGCCCACACCGCCCCGATCGGCATGCCGTTGCCCAAGGCTTTCGCGATCGTGACGATGTCCGGGTCGAGGCCGTGATGTTGAAATCCGAACCACTCGCCGGTGCGGGCAAGACCGGTCTGTATTTCGTCGATGATCAGGACGAGCGAGCGCTCGCGACAGAGCGACTGGATGCCATGCATGAACTCGGCCGTGGCATCGACTACGCCGCCCTCGCCCTGGAGCGGTTCGAGCAGGATGGCGCCGACCGATGGGTCGAGTGCCGCCTCGAAGGCCTGCACGTCGTTCCATGCGGCATGGCGAAAACCCTCGGGCAGCGGGAAGAACGGCTCGTGCTTCTCGGGCTGCCCGGTGGCGGCAAGCGTGGCCAGGGTCCGGCCGTGGAAGCTGCGCAGCGCCGAGACGACGACGTGTCGACCGCGGCCGGCATACTTGCGGGCCAGCTTGATCGCACCTTCATTGGCCTCGGCGCCCGAGTTCTGGAACAGCACCTGCCCGGGCTCAGCATCGGGCCGGCCGTGTCGCACGAGCGCGTCGAGCGTGGTTGCCACTTCGATCTGCGGCTCGGTGCCGAACAGATTTGAGACGTGCAGCAGTGTCGATGCCTGCTCGCATATCGCCGCTGCGATGGCCGGGTGGCTGTGACCGAGGCTGGTGACCGCGATGCCGGACAGGAAATCGAGATACTCCCGCCCACCGTCGTCATACAGGTGCACACCCTGGCCGCGGACGAATCGTACGCGAGGTGGGCCATAGTTGCCCATGATGGGACAGGCGTCCATGGCGTCCGGCGCCTGCATCGCTTCACGGTGCGTGCTCATGACGGACCTCCTTGGTCGGACCCGGTGATCATCGTGCCGATACCGGCGTCGGTGAAGAGCTCGAGCAACAGCACGTGGGGAACGCGTCCGTCGAGCATGTGCGCACTGTGCGCCCCCGCTTCGACCGCGGCGACGCAGGCGCCGACCTTGGGGATCATGCCGCCGGCGATCGTCCCGTCGGCAATCAGGCCGGCGACCTCGCCTGCATTGGCGCGGGGGATGATGCTGTCCGGCTCATCGACGTCGGCCAGCAGTCCGGGCACGTCGGTCAGATACACGACCTTCTCGGCCCCGAGCGCCCCGGCGATTGCACCGGCGACCGTGTCGGCGTTGATGTTGTAGGCCTGACCGGTGTCGTCGGCACCGATGGTCGAGATGACCGGGATCAGCTCTTCGGCCAGCAGCCGCTCGACGATGCCCGGATTGATGGCGACGATGTCGCCGACGAAGCCGAGCTCGGGACTGCGCGCCTCGGCTTTGATCAGGCCGCCATCCTCACCGGAAAGCCCGACGGCGTATGCACCGTGCACGTTGATCGCCCCGACGATGTCGCGACCGACCTTGCCGACCAGCACCATGCGCGCCACATCGAGCGTCTCGGCGTCGGTGACGCGGAGGCCGTCCTTGAACTCGGTTTCCTTCCCGAGTCGACGAAGCAGGTCGCCGATCTGGGGACCGCCGCCGTGTACGACCACCGGCTTGAGGCCGACGGAGCGCAACAGCACGATGTCCTCTGCGAAGGTGGTCGACAATTCGGGGTCGACCATGGCATTGCCGCCAAATTTGATCACCACGATCTTGTCGCGGAACCGCTGGATGTACGGCAGGGCCTCGATGAGGGCACGCGCTCGCTGTTCGGGCTGGAAGCCCCGATCGTTGGATGTCATGGTGCCAGCCTTCTAGGGATACATGCCGAGCGGCGTGAGGCCGGTGGTCTCGTCGTGCCCGAGAGCCAGGTTCGCACACTGCACCGCCTGCCCCGACGCCCCTTTGACCAGGTTGTCGAGAGCGGCAATAGCGACGAGCCAGCCGGTGCGCGGATCGACCGCCGCCGTGACATGGACAGAATTGGACCCGAGCGTGGCTTTGGTGGACGGCATCGCCTCGGTGACGGTGACAAATGGTTCGTTGTCGTAGGCCGCGTTGAGACACGCCATGGCGTCTGCGGTCGTGACAGCGCCGACCGGTCGCGCGTAGCACGTGGCGAGAATGCCCCGATTCATCGGCGCGAGGTGTGGGGTGAAGATGAGCTGCACCTCCTTGTCGGCGTGACGGCCGATCGCCATTTCGATCTCGGGCGTATGACGATGGTTGAAGAGACCGTAGGCCGCGAAGTTTTCGTCGACGGCACAAAAGGTCGTGTTGTCCTTGGGCGGGCGGCCCGCTCCGGACGCGCCGCTAGCTGCGTCGACGACGATGCCGGTGGGCTCGACCAGTCCGGCCTTCACCAACGGCCCCAGGGCGATGCTGGAAGTGGTGACGTAGCAACCGGGGGCGGCGATGAGTTCGGCGCCAACCAACGAGCTCCGGAAGAACTCGGGCAGGCCATACACGAAGTCGTCGAGAAGCTCGGGGGCCGCGTGGGTCTCGCCGTACCACGTGGGGTACAACGCAGGATCGTCGAGACGAAAGTCGGCGGCAAGATCGACGACATGGGGAACCTTGCCCCGAATGTCGGCGACCAGCGCCTGGCTTGCGCCGTGCGGCAGGCCGAGGAAGACCAGGTCGATGCCGTCGAAGTCGACGTCGTCGAATGCCGAGAACGACACGTCGCCATAGACAGGAGCGAGACTCGGGTACGCCTGCGAGATCGAGGTGCCGGCAAGACTGTGGCCCGTCGCCCAGGCGACCGTGACGTCGGGATGCCCAGCGCAGAGCCGCAGCAATTCGGCGCCGGTAAAGCCCGACGCCCCGATGATCCCGATCCGTGACATCGGGTAACCATACAGACAGTCGCATGATTATGCAACCACCTTGGTGGTGGTTGTGAGGGTGAGATGGTGGTGGTGTTACACCTGCGGGGTCAGCCGGCGTCCAGCCCGTGCACCACGACCTTGCCGTAGACCTTTCGATCGGCAAGATCCTGCAATGCCTGCGCAGCGCCATCGAAGGCGTACGGAGCGTAGACCAACGGCGCCACCTGACCGGTCGTCGCCAGCGACAACACGGCGCTCATCTGCTCGTTCAGGCCGCCCGGATTGCG
>CBESNZ010000316.1:0-4016 GCA_965531045.1 uncultured Acidimicrobiales bacterium | reverse complement strand
GACGCCACCCAACCAGACGCCACCCAACCCGGGACGGGGCCACCGACCACAGTCGATCCGGATCAGCAAGATGCCGACTTCCAGGCCATCGTGACCGACATCGCCCGATTTGTCGAAGACGAACGGGGGCTCGACTTCAAGACCGAACCGGCGGTGGTCGTCCTCGACGATCGGACATTCATCGCGCAGTACACCGCGCTGCTGGCCGAGGACGTGGAGGAGAACGCCGAGCTGTACGACTCGCTGTCGGGCATCTACCACGCAATCGGCATCCTGCGAGCCGACGTGACGCTGCAAGACGCCAGCGAGGCGCTCGCCGAGGGCGGCATCGGTGGGTACTACGACCCCGCCACCGACGAGCTCTACGTGCGCGGCGCGGCGACCACACCGTTGGTGCGGGCAATCATCGCGCACGAGCTGGTGCATGCGCTCGACGACCAGTGGTTCGACCTCGACCGCACCGAGTACGAAGACCGCGACGACGAAGTCGGGTTCGGATTCCGTGCCGTCGTCGAGGGAAACGCCCGTCGAATCGAAGACGCGTATCGGTCCACGTTCACCAGCGCAGAGCAGGCCGAGGCCATATCGGAAGAGATCGCCCTGTCGGGAGGACTCGACCTGTCGCGGGTTTCGCTGGCCTTCCTCGAAATCCAGCTGTCTCCCTATCAAGACGGTGCCGACCTGGTCGCGGCGTTGCTTGCGGACGGCGGGCAGCCGACACTCGATGCGGTGATCGAAGACCCACCCGACACCAGCGAAGCGGTGTTGTTCCCCGCGGCGCTCGGTCAGCCACGGGTGGAGGTCACCCCGCCGCCCGCCGACGGAGCCGTGATCGAAGAAGGGGTGTTCGGGGCGGTCGTGATTCGTTCGCTGCTTTCACCGATCGTCGGTCCCGCAGGAGCCCGGCAAGCGGCGCAGGGTTGGGGAGGCGATTGGTTTGTGGCGTGGGACGAAGACGACCGAACCTGTGTCCGGGTCGACGTCGTCGGCGACACGCAGGCCGATACCGACGAGCTGGCGGCGGGCTTCGGCCAGTGGGCCCAAGTGCAACCCGACGCGCAGACCGAAACCGTCGGTGGCCTCCTTCGGGTCACCGCCTGCGGCTGATCTGTCGTGGCCACCGCTGTCCAACGCACCGAGGCGCATCGTTTGGCGTGGCTGGCGCGCCGTATCGGGATGGGACTGCCCGATGGCCTTCTCGATGATCCGGACGTGCCCGCCGCGCAGGCTCTGGTCGACGCCTGGCTCGACCCGGATGCGGCGAACATCCCAGCCGCCGAAAGTCCGTTCGCCGAAATGGCGCCCACGTTCATCCCCGCCAAGCCGGTACAGGCCGGCGAGGCGTTCGTCGAGCGATGGCTGGATCATCTGCACGAGACGCCGCGCCCGCTCGAGGCGTTCATGACCATGTTCTGGCACGACCACTTTGCGGTGTCGTATGCCGAGGTGAATCAGCTTGGGCTCATCGCCCAGCACCTCGAAACCATCCGTCGCCACGCTCTGGGGAACTTTCGTGAGCTGCTGTATGCGGTCGCCGTCGATCCGGCGATGCTCGAGTTCCTCGATGGCAAGACCAGCAACCTCGTGATCCCCAACGAGAACTTCGGACGCGAACTCATGGAGCTGTATTCGCTCGGTCTCGGGGTGTTCACCGAACGCGACGTGCAGGAGGCGGCGGCCGCCGCCACCGGATGGCAAATCACCCAGGCCACCGGACAGAGCCGCTTCGAGCCGTCACGGCACGACGATGCACCACGAACCGTCGTCGGGGTGGTCGGTGTGCACGACATGGAGACGTTGATCGGCGCCGTGACCGGGCACGCAGCGTGTGCGCCAATGATCGTCGGCAAACTTTGCACATGGATTCTGGGCGCCGTCCCCGAGGACGACGTGCTGGCCGATCTGGCTACGACGTTTTCCGCCGACCTCGAGATCAGACCCGTCCTCCGCCGGATCCTTGCGCTCGGCCTCGCGGGACCGATCACCACGCAGCCGCTCCACCCCGTGTTCTGGATGACCGCATCGCGCAAGGCCACCGGAGCACGCCCCGAACCCGGCCTCGCCGTTCCGCTTCTGCGCTCTGCCGGGATGGTCCCGGCGTTCCCGCCGAACGTCGGCGGGTTCCCGCCCGCGGCGGCCTATCTCAGTGCGTCCAGCGTGGTGGCTCGCTTCAGCGCTGCCAGCGCCATCGTCGATGCAACGCCGGGGGATTCGGTGGCATTGCGACGTGCCCGTGAACTCGACCTTGACGGGCTCGCACGGCATCTCGGTTTGGTCGATGGGTTCATCCCGGCCACCCGAACCGCCATCGAGGCGGCCCATCGCGAGAGCCCGGCTGCGTCCGGTCGCGCGGCCCTCACCTTGGCGCTCGCGGCGCCGGAGGTGGCGGTGTTGTGACCGAACCCGTCGGGCCGAAACGGCCGCGATCGCTGTCGAGGCGCGCCTTCCTCGGCGCCGCGGGCGGCGCAGCTGCAACGGGCGCCGCCGTCGGTATTGGACTCGGATTCGGTTCCGAAGGCGGTGGCACCGAGCAGCTTCCCGGTCCCCCCCCGACCGTCCCACCAAATTCCACCCTGCCAGCGACCGTGCCACCAAGTTCGGCCCTGCCAACGACCATTCCACCAAGTTCCGCCCTACCAAATCCCGTCCTGCCAGATTCGGTGCGCAAGCTCGTCGTGGTGCAGCTCGGCGGCGGCAACGATGGCTTGAACACCGTGGTCCCCGATGTCGGGTTCTACCGCGACAAACGCACGTCGTTGGCGCTACCCGAAGCCGAGCTGCTCGATCTCGGACCCTCCACCTCTGCACGATTGCATCCCGCGATGGCCCCGCTGATGCCGTACTGGGAGTCGGGCCAAATGGCGGCGGTGCAGGGCCTTGGCCTACCCGACCAGTCGTTTTCGCATTTCCAGGCGATGGCTCGTTGGTGGACGGCCGGAGCCGTCGGCGCGGATCAACGAGGGTGGTTGGGAAAGTGGCTCGATACATCGGTTGAGGTCACCGACTACCCGTCGACCGGGGTGGGCTTGGGCGACGGTTCGCCGGCACTTCGGGGCGACCGACTGCGATCGCTTTTAGTGCGCGACCCGAGGAACTTCGACCTGCGGGCACCGAATGGGGCGAACGCCGCAGCGCTCGTTTCGGCATTTTCTTCGATGACTGCGCCGGCCGCGACCGACGGCGGCATTGCGGCCAGCCAGGTGGCGATCGGCCCCACGGTCGAGGCCGTCGACTTGGTCCAGTCCGTGACCGTGGATCGCGGCCCGGGCGGATACGGACCGGGCCAAGCGATCTCGGCGGCACTCGAGACGGCCGCAGGGTTGTTCGAGCTTCGGCGGGGAACCCGCGTGGTCGTCATCGGCGTCACGGGCTTCGACACCCACGCGAACCAGGCCGCTGTGCATGGATCGTTGCTCGCCGACCTGGCGGCCGGCAGCGCCGCGTTCTTCGATCGTCTCACCATCGCGGGCCTGGCAGAATCGACCGTCTTGATGACCACCAGCGAGTTCGGGCGGCGCATCCGGGAAAATGGCTCCGCCGGTACGGATCACGGCACCGCGGGCACACAGCTCATGCTCGGACCGGCCGTCGACGGCGGCCGAGTTATTGGAGACGCCGCCGCGGATCCGGCGGACCCTGACAACCTGGCGATCTCGCTCGACACGAGGTCGCTCTACGCCACCGCACTCGAATGGCTCTCCGGATCGCTTGACCACGACATCGGCAACCAGACCGAGCAGATTCTCGGTATACGACCCGAGCCCCTGGGACTGTTGCGCCGCTAGTTGTGCCGCGATCAGTTGTGTCACGATCAGTTGTGTCACGGTCAGTTCTGCAGCGAGAAGGTGGCGTCGGCGATCCGTTCCAGCAGCGAGGTCCAGTCGTCGGCCGGGGCGAACGGGTGCACGACGAACTTCGAGGCTCCGACCCGCAGGAACCGTTCCATCAACTCGCGCGCCCGAGCCGGGCTGGTGGCGACGACGTCGTGCGGGTCGGTGTCGGGCTGGCGGGGGGCG
>CBESNZ010000315.1:0-4016 GCA_965531045.1 uncultured Acidimicrobiales bacterium | reverse complement strand
TCCCCCGTCCTTGACCGACAGGCTCATCGAGCCGTAGGTGGGGTGGAATCGCATGCCGAGGTCCTGCGCCGCCTGAATCTCGGCGCCGAGCAGGTCACCGGCGCGCAAGGGATGCAGATAGTGATGGTCGGTCGAGGTGGTGCACCCGCTCAGGGCAAGCTCGGCGAGCCCGACCCATGCCGCGGCGAACTGCGATGCCTCGTCGATGTTGGCGGTCCAGCGCGGGTAGAGGGTCTGGAGCCATCCGAACAACGGCTTCGACGTCATTGGACGGAATGCCCGCGTGAGGTTCTGAAACAGGTGATGGTGGGTGTTGATCAACCCGGGGGTGACCAACGCCCCCGATGCATCGACGACCCGAGTCGCGTCTGGTGGCAGATCGGTGGATGCCCCCACCGCCGACACCAGCCCATCGGTGATGGCCACCCAACCGCCGGCGAACTCACGGCGATCGACATCGACGGTGGCGACGAGCCGCGCGTTGGAGATGAGCAGATCGGCCACGGTCACTTCCGCCCCTCGAGGGCATTGAGATAGTTGTAGATCGTGATGCGAGAGACCTCCATCGCCTCGGCCGCTTCGTCAACCGAACCCCGCAGCAGAAAAGCGCCGCGCTCGTCCAACAACCTGACCGCGGCCTGCTTCTGACCCCGATTCCATTTCGCGGCGGAGACCCCGAGGTCGCGTTCGATGTCGCGAATCATGTCACCGAGGGCATTGTGGAGATTTCCGACGGCGAGGGCTTCGGTATCTTCGCCGATGTGAATACGAAGGCGCGTGGCCCCAGCCGCCATCGAGGCTCGAATCATTTCGCCCACCGCGTGTGCTACGGCATCGGCCGAGCCGGTGGCCGTCGACGCAAACGGCCCGAACTCGACGTTGAGACCGGTCTTGACGACGGCGGCGATCGCCGCGTCGACGTGCGGACCGGGTGCATCCTCGACGAAGGGTTCGACGAGGAACTCGGCAACGACGGTCTGTTCAGGCTTCGGCACGACCGCCAACAATACATCCACCCGACTGCGGCTTTTACAATTTGTACAAACTGCTACCCTGACCCGGTGCCCACCGACACCAACGACCTCGCGACTTCGGGACTACGCATCGATATCGCACGGCTGGCAGCACGTCTGGCCGACCTCGCCGACATCGGTCGGATCGAGGGCACCGAAGGCTCGTGTCGCCTCGCCCTCACCGACGAAGACCGGGCCGGCCGCGACCTCGTCGTCACGTGGATGCGCGACCTCGGGCTTGCGGTTTCCATCGACGGGATCGGCAACATCGTCGCCCAAACCCCGGGCGAAGGCGCACCGGTCATGTGTGGGTCACACATCGACACCGTACGCACCGGCGGCCGCTACGACGGCAACCTGGGCGTACTCGCCGGCCTCGAGGTGATCGAAACCATTCAGGCTTCCGGCGTGCAACTCGATCGCCCGCTGGCAGTCGGCATCTTCACCGACGAGGAGGGCGCCCGGTTCGCGCCCGACATGCTCGGCAGCCTGGTCTACGTCGGCGACCTGCCACTGGAGGAAGCACTCGACATCGTCGCTATCGACGGCGCGGTTCTGGGTGACGAACTCGACCGGATCGGCTATGGCGGAACCGCCCCCGTGCCCGGCCAGGTTCCACACGCATACGTCGAGCTTCACATCGAACAAGGACCGGTGCTCGAGGTCGAAGGCGTCACCATCGGCGCCGTCGAAGGCGTGCAGGGAATCAGCTGGACCGAGGTCACCGTTGCCGGCCAATCGAACCATGCCGGCACCACGCCGATCGCCTTGCGCAAAGACCCCGGCTACGTGGCCGCTGCCTGCGCGACCTTCGTGCGCGAGCTTGCCCTCGAACTCGGACATCCACAGGTCGGCACCGTCGGGCGCATCGAGTTCAAGCCCAACCTCGTCAACGTGGTTCCGGCATCCGCCACGTTCACGGTCGACCTTCGTAATACCGACGAAGCAACCCTGGTCGAGGCCGAACGGCGGTTTGGCGAATTCCTCAGGCGCACCGCGGACGACGAAGGCTGCCAGGTGACCACCACCCCACTCGCCCGCTTTGCACCGGTGACCTTCGATGACCGGGTGATCGCACTCGTCGAGGGCACGGCGTCGAACCTGGGCTACTCCGTTCGCCGCATGCCGTCGGGGGCCGGCCACGATGCCCAGATGCTCGCCCGAGTCTGCCCCACCGCGATGGTCTTCACCAACAGCGTCAACGGTCTCAGCCACAACCCGGCCGAATACACCGCACCCGGCGACCTTCAGGCCGGTGCCAACGTGTTGCTGCACACGATGCTGGCGCTGACCACCATGTCGTTCGCGGATGCGGGCCGCTAGTGGCAACCACCCCTGGCCTGGTCTGCGCCCACCATCATCTGTACTCCACCCTGGCTCGTGGCATGCCGGCACCGCCTCGCACGCCCACCGGCTTTGCCGAGATTCTCGAACTGGTGTGGTGGCGCCTCGATACCGCACTCGACGACGACACGATCTACTGGTCGGCCAAGCTCGGGGCCCTCGAAGCGCTTCAGCGAGGCTGTACCGCGATCATCGATCATCACGAATCGCCCAACGCCATCGAAGGCTCGTTGTCGATCATCGCCGACGCGTGCGCCGAAGTCGGCGTACGCGTCAGCTGTGCCTACGGCATCACCGACCGCCACGGCCCGGAGGGCGCCGCCGCCGGGTTGGCGGAGAACGACCGGTTTCTCGCCGCCGGCGGCAAAGGCATGGTCGGAATCCACGCCGCGTTCACCTGCGACGACGACACCCTGGCGGCGGCCGCCGAACTGGCCGTCAAACACGATGTGGGCGTGCATGTCCACGTTGCGGAGGGCGCCGAGGACACGTGGGAGCGACTCGCTCCCCTCACCACGGACGACTGGCTTCTCATCCATGGCGTGCACCTGCCCGACGACCACGGCCTCGCAGGCACGATCGTGCACAACCCCCGATCGAACATGAACAACTCGGTCGGCTACGCCAATCCGGTCCGCTTCGTGAACCCCGTCGGGCTCGGTACCGACGGCATCGGCGCGGACATGCTCGCCGAGTTCTCCCTGGCGTACGTCTGCGCCCGCGCGACCGATGTCACCACCACCCCCGACGTTGCGTGGGCCTGGCTCGAAACCAACTGGTCGCTGTTTCCCGAAGCCCGAGACGACGAGGTGCGATGGGACTACACCTCGACCGACCCGTGGGCACTCGCGTTCACCCCCGGAGTGTCGCCCACCGAAGTCCGCATCGACGACGAGCTGGTTTGGGCCGAGGGCACGTCCACCCGTGTCGATGTCGACGAGACCCGCGCCAAAGCCGCCGAGGCCGCCCACCGGCTTCACCACAAACTCGAATCCTGACCACCCGACAAGAAGACCGGAAGAATCATCTCTATGTCTGACAGCATCAACCTGGCCGTGTTCGGCGATTTCGCCGACCAGGAATCGTACGACAACGCAATCACGCGTTTCCGAGAGACCAACATCGTGCTGCCCACGTTCTCGCAGTTGCGAACCCCGTCCACCATCCCGAAAACGATCCAGGACCAGCTGAAGGGCATCGACAAGGACGCTCCCGACGCACGCAACCTGTTTCGGGTGCACTGGTACAACGAGCATGCCGACGGCCCCGGCGAGAACCGTCCGGGTCAGGTCGAGGTTCCCACCCACATCGAGCTGCCATCCGAACTCACCGGCGTCGACGCCCGGATCGTGCTGGCATTCGGCAACCGATTCCCGATGATCCGGGCCCACAAGGTGCTGGCGGCGTACTCGTGCCTGGTGGCCCGCCTCATCACCGGCAGGTTCGATCCCACCCGCGGCAAGGCCATCTGGCCATCGACCGGCAACTACGCGCGCGGCGGCGTTGCGATCAGCAAGATCATGGGCTGTCGCGGGGTGGCCGTGCTGCCCGAAGGGATGAGCCGCGAGCGCTTCGAATGGCTCGATCGGTGGCTCGACAATCCCGACGACGTCATCCGCACCCACGGCACCGAGAGCAACGTCAAGGAGATCTACGACG
>CBESNZ010000314.1:0-4068 GCA_965531045.1 uncultured Acidimicrobiales bacterium | reverse complement strand
CAATCAATGGGCCCCCCCAGCGCGACCCGCGCCCGAGGGTACCTGGGCTTGCGCAGTCAGCGCTGTCAGGCCGCGGTGTAACCGTGTCGCTCCAGACTGAGCGCATACTGACGCGACAGCACGACGAGTTCGGCATCGGCGCAGAATGCGTTCTTGCGTTCGATGTCGACGGCGGCGGCCATTCGACCGCCCCCGACCGACAGACCGCAGTGTTCGGCGAGATCTTTCGCGACGGTTGCCGGGTCTTCAACGAGCTCTTCGAAGCGAACCTCGAGGACCTGATCCCCGAGCAGCGCGGTGCGGTCCCGGGCTTCGGTCAGGTAGGTATCCCACAGCTGAAGGCCATAATCGAGGTCGGCAGCGAGCGGCCCCATCGACAGTGCCGAGCGGCGCGGTACCAACCCGTAGCGCCAGCGTTGGCGATCGTACTCCTGCGCCCGTTTTTCCATGTGCCGAACGGCGACGCGAGCCATGCTGTCGGCGACGTCCACCCCATGACGAACAACATTGACGACGCGGGCGTCGGGGAACAGGTCGAGCCACAGTGGCAAGGTGAACGCCCCGCGATCGTCGCGCCAGCCCCACGGAGCGTCGACGTTGAAGGCGGACCGAAAGCGGAGGTAGTCGCGCGGGCCGAGGAACTCGGCAACACGAGGACCGTCGCAACTCGTCGCCAAGTAGTCGGTGACCACGGATCGGGCGACGTCGCTGGCGACCATTGCCCGTACGGCCTCGGGTTGCGACCAACTCGCGCTGGCCTCGGCAAAGACCCACGAGTTGAGTCGGGTGAAGAAGCGCGACTGGGTTTCGCCGGCCGGGGCCCGACCCAATCCCAACCCGAGGTCCCGGAGGAGCTGGGTGACCAGGCCGGTGCCGGACCGGTGCATCCCCATGACGATGGTCGGAGCGACGCGGGCGGCGGGGCTGGTGGCGAGAAGATCGTTGGAGAACAGATTGCCGGTGAGGAGCGGGCTGGCCGAAAAGAACGGTCGCACAGGAGAAACATCCAGGTGTTGGCTCCACCCACTTACCCGGCGACGAAGCTACCACCCCGCCATCGATCCGTCGACGACCCTTCGTGGTAGCACCGCTACTGCCCGCGCGAATCGAGCGGTGCGGTGCCCGGAACCGGTCCGTACGGCCCGGGTTGGCGGGCGCCGATTGCTGCCACACTGATCGTGTGGATTCCCTGACCCGCCCCGATGTGTCGATTCTGATCGTCACGTACCGCAGCGCCGACCTGATCGGCGCGTGCCTTCGATCGATCGCCGAAAACACCGTCGCATCAACCGTCGAAATCGTCATCGTCGACAACAACTCCCCCGACGACACCGTCGCCGTGCTGCGGCGGGACCATCCCGAGGTCGTCCTGATCGCCAGCGACGAGAATCTCGGTTTCGCCAAGGGCATGAACACCGCCGCGGCGAAGGCGACCGGTGCATACCTGATGCTGCTCAACCCCGACATGGAGCTGACCAGCCCCGCGGTCGACAACATCGTTGCCTTCGCCCGAGCGAACCCCGGCCACGGGTTGTACGGCGGACGCACGGTCAACGCCGACGGTTCGGTCAACATCAGCTCGTGCTGGGGACTGCCGACGCCGTGGAGCCTCACCTGCTTTGCGGTGGGGCTGAACACATTCTTCAAACGCTCCGACCGGTTCGACCCCGAAAGCCTCGGGCCGTGGGACCGCGATTCGGTCCGCGAGGTCGGCATCATCACCGGCTGCCTCGTCCTGGCCGAGCGCGCGGCCTGGGACGCTCTGGAGGGGTTCGACGAGACCTATTGGATGTACGGCGAAGACGCCGACCTGTCGATGCGGGCACACCAGTTGGGCTATCGCCCGATCATCACCCCCGACGCCGAGGCCTTTCACGAGATCGCCGCCTCGTCCGACAACAAGCTCGAGAACTTCCTGATGGTCTACAAGGGCAAGTCGACCACCATTCGTCGCCACTTCGCCGGATGGCGCGCGCCGTACGGCATGGCCATGATCCAACTCGGCGTGGCCCTGCGAGGGGTTGGCCAGCGGTTGATCGGATTGGCAAAACGGAAGCCCGCAACCGACGCCTACTACTGGCAACTCTTCAAACGCCGCAAGGAATGGGCCGGCGGCTATTAGCGTTCGGCGCTGGTGGTTGTGATCGCAACGTCCACCGAGATCCCAGAGAGCTCAGATGCAACTGTCATTCCTGGTACCAAGTGTCAAGATCCCGGTCGGGGGCATCTTGTCGATCTATCGCTTCGCAGAGGCACAACTCGACTTCGGACATGACGTTCGCATTGTGCACATCGATGCGTTCGGTGCACCAGCGGTTGATCCCGCCGAGCTGTCGCACCTGATCACTTTCGACCCGCGACTCTCGCATGAGGTGCGCCCCGGAAACGTCGGCCGTCTCGGCGGCGGCGACGTCGTGTTCTGCTTCGACGAGATGGTGCCCGACGATGCCGGTCTGCCGGTGATGTGGGTCCAGGCCGTCGGTGGGCTGTCTCTCGAGACCGAACACCACATCTTCTCGATGCCATGCCCGAAACTGTGCACCTCGACGTGGCTTCAATATGTCGCAGTCGAGCTCGGCAACCCCGTCGAGCAAACGGCGCACACGCCCTATGGCCTGGACGCTGCTCGATTCGCGAAGGTCATTGCGCTCGAAGACCGCCCGCCCTCGGTACTCATGCTCTTCAACCCGCATCCGATCAAGGGAAGCCGGGTCGGTATCGAAGCACTCACGATCGCGAAACGACGTGCGCCCCAACTGCAGGCGACGCTTTTCGGAACCTGCGACCGGCCGGCGGTGGTACCCGACTGGGTCGACTTCGTTTCCGACCCGCCGCAGGACGAGCTGGCCACGTTGTACAACAACCACAGCGCGTACCTGCTCCCAAGCGGAATCGAGGGATTCGGGATCACGGGGATCGAGGCGCAGGCCTGCGGGACACCGGTCGTCACGACCGCCAACGGCGGCTCCGCCGACTTTGCAACCGCGGGCATCACGGGCCTGGTCTCTGCGCCGGGCGATGCCGAGGGCCTCGCCGAACACATCGTTGCGATCCTCGGGGATTCGAGTTTGGCGCAACGCATCTCGGTCGAGGCGCACCGTCGTGTGGGCGACTTCACCTGGGAACGAAGCGGCCGAACCATCGACGAACTACTCCACCGCTATGTGGCTGACCCAACCCGATTTCAGTCGCCGGTCACGCTTCCATCGGACGTATCCGCAGGGCTTCAGGTGCCGGAGTTACTCGCTCGCTTCAACCGGTCGCGTGGGGTGCTGTGACGATGCGCGTTCTGACGTCGGTCGAGGTCGACCCACACTCAGGGTGTCGCGCTCGGCAAGTTGTGGACCCAGTCCCAGTGATAGGTGCCCGACGCTTCGGTGACATCGCGTGAGGTGATGTCCCACACCGGGGTTCGCAACGGGTTGTCGTTGTTGTGCATCGCCATTCCGGACGCATAGCCGATGTTGCCGTGCCAGGTGAGCACGCCGACGCCGGCAGGACGCAGGCCATAGAACGCCGTGGTCGTTTCCCAATAGCCGTTGGTGTACCACGGTCCTTGCGACGGATGACCGCCCATCTCACCGACGACGACGGCGAGTCCGTCGCGCTTGGCTTGATCGAGGAAGGTCGAGATGTCGGCGGCGCGCCCGTACCAGCGGTCGTAGAAGTGCACCGAGTAGAGCAAGTTGTCGAATTGGTCGTTGAGGCCGGGTCCGTAGGTCAGGATCGCCGAGGCATCCGGGCTGTAGGTGTTACCGACGCGCCCCTGCCCCCAATGCGTGTCGTCGAGCACGATCACGTTGTTCGACTCGGCTCGGATCGCCTCGATGACCGGAACGTGCCAGTCGACCCATGCGTCGTCATGGGTCACCGAACCGCCGTTGGCGTTGACGTTGTACACCGATCCGATCGCGCCGTTCCACGGCACCTTGCCACCGGGTTCGTTGAAGGGGTTGAACCACACACACGGATTGTTCTTGTATCGCCGGGCCAACGTGGCGAATCCGTTGGCGACGGTCTGTATCTGGCCGGCGGGCGGGTCCCCGCCGGTGCCGTACGCGGGGCTCT
>CBESNZ010000313.1:0-4093 GCA_965531045.1 uncultured Acidimicrobiales bacterium | reverse complement strand
CGGTCGAGCCTCGCCAGATCTCGGGGTCGACGATGGCGCCGAAGCGAGTTGGGTCGAGCTCTGCAACTCGGTCCTCGAGCTTTGCGCTTCGGGCGCGGGCGTCGACGTATTTGCGGTACGCCTTCGCGGCCTGGCTCGTCGCCGCCTCGACCGCCTGCTCGAGCGAATCCCGGGCTTCGGTATCGGCGTCATCCAGCGCGTCCAACTTGATGCGCAACGCCTCGGCGTCCACCAACAACTTGGCGGCTTCGGCGTCCAGGTCGGCAACCCACTTGCGCGCCGTCTTCGCCTGATCGGAAACCTTGGCGAACTCGGCCAACTCGCCCTCGTCGGGTTCGGCGTCCAGCTCGACCATCTCGGTCGCCAGGACCATCACAGCCAGCGGAAGGCTTTCGACGAGCATGCCCAAAGACGTACCGAACGGCCCGGTCGCGGTCCCTCGTCGGACCCGCAGCGGGGCGAGTGCGAGCGTCGCGCTGCCGAGCGCATCGAGCAGCTGTGCCTGGGTGCGGTCGACTTCCACGACACCAGCCGTGATTCGGGCATCGTCGAGGATTTGCTCGACGCGCTCGGCCTCGCCCGCCGACTCGTCCTCAGCGCTCGGCACGTACACGGTGATCGAGGCTCGTTCCCAGTCGGCGTGTCGTTGGCTCAGCCACCCCAACAGCGTGATGAGCTGACCGGCCTTGTCGTCGGACCACCACAGCGCGATCGAGCGGTCGGCCGGCGGGGTCGCCTCGAACCGGGCCCAGGCATCGTCTCGAACGTTGAGCACAGCAACGTTGGCTCCGAACCGAATGCAGCTCTGGAGCATCTCGCCGTAGGCGCGACGGTCCTCGTCGCTCCCCCGCAGGTCGGCCATGCCGAACAGCGCCAGATTCGGCCGTATCGTGCCGAGGCCGTGCGACTGCACCAGTGCCTGCACACCGGTGTCGGCAGATCGGACGAGCACGACGCGGGCGTACACCGGGGGGACCAACTGACTCATCTCGTCCTCCAGATGGTTCCCGATCTCATCGGCCTGGCGGCGCAACAGCGGACCGGAACCCTCCAGAATTCGAACTGCCGTGGTGAAGCCCGAGCCACCCTCGAGCCACGACGCCGTTGTGACCATCCGAGAGCGGGTCGTTGGATCTCGCGGCACGAAGGCCAACATGCACGGCCGCCAGTCGCGATCGCTCGAGGGCTCGGCGGCGAGCGCGTGGAGGTGCTCGCGGGCCCGGGTGTAGTGATGCGAGCCCGAACTGTCGGTCCACCGGTCGGGCACTTCCCTTCGCCGCAGATAGTTGTAGAGCAGCACGAACACGAGCGCAGCCAACGAGCCGGCGAGTGGGTTGATGGCGACGATGGCGCCGACACAAGCGATGGTGCCCGCCAGACTGGCGCGGTGGCTGTACCACCGAAAGCGCGGCCGAAACGACGTACTTCCGGCGCGGATCTCGTAGTAGGTGGCGTAGTTGATGATGCCGTAGCTCGCCAGGAAGAACATCGAGATCACCGGCGCAACGGTGTTGATGTCACCGGCCGCCACGGTTCCCAGGGCGATGACCGTGGACAGCGCAATCGCTCGGCGGGGGTTGCGGGACGGACCTGCGCCCACGGCAAAGAACTCGAGCCGCGGCAACACCCGATCCTCGCCCAGCCGTTGAAGGACCCGGGGTCCGCCGAGCGTCGACGCCAATGCCGATGACAGCGTCGCAGCCAGGACCCCGACAAGCATCGTCCACCCCAGCGCGGAGACATCACCGATGACCGTGGCGGTCTCCCCCGCCAGCACCGCAGCCGGGGCACCGCCGGCAAGGAGCACCATGACCGCCACATAGATCACGGTCGACAGGCCGACCGCGGCGAAGGTGCCTCGGGTGATCGACTTGCTCGGGTTGCGGAGGTCGCCCGACATCGCCACGCCTTGGCTGAAGCCGGTTACGGCGGGGAAGAAGATGGCGAACGCTTCCCAGAATCCGACGTCGGACTCGGGTCGGCCGACGTTCTCGCCGAGGACTCCTGCGTCGAAGGTGCCGATCGCGCCCACAAAGAACGATCCGAGCGCCAGAACGAGCAGCACCATGACGACGTACTGGAGCCGAGTGGCAAGGTCGGCGCCCACGATCCCGATTGCGGTGAGGACCAGGACCACGACGGCGGCCACGACTCGGATCCACACCCCGCTGTCGACGTCCATCGCTGCGGTTACCGCCTCGGCGAAGCCAATGGCGTAGAACGCAATCGACACCGAGATCGCGAGATACAGCACCACGCCCACGGCGCCACCGAATTCGATGCCGAGCGTCCGCGAAATGAGGAAGTACTCCCCTCCCCCACGAACCTTCATGTTGGTGGCCACTACCGACAACGAGATGCTGGTGAGGACCGACACCGACGTTGCCAGGGCGAGGATCAGAAGTGCTCGGACCAGCCCGACCGACCCGACGACGAACCCGACGCGAAGGAACAGCACCAAGCCCAAAATGGTGAGCACGCTCGGCGTAAAGACTCCGCCGAAGGTGCCAAGCGATCCTGTGGTCGCGTCGGATCTCTCCCCCTGCACTGTGCTCATCGCCCCCACATTCCCCAGGTCTGATTTCTCATGGTGCGGTGTTCGACATGCTCCACCCGCTGCACGGCCTCGAGCGCGTCGGGCAGGGTGAACCTGCCGGCGTAGAGCGCCTTGCCCACGACGACCCCCTCGATGTTGGCGCCTGCCGCGGCAACCTCGGCCAGGGCGACCAGGTCGGCAATCGCCGAGATTCCGCCGGAGGCGATCACCGGGGCCACCGTGGCCGCGGCGACCGCCTGATAGAGCTCGACGTTGGGACCGCTCAGCATGCCGTCCGTTCCCACGTCGGTGACGACGTAGCGAGCACAGCCGTGCTCTTCCAGCACGCGCAGAGTCGCCCACAGATCCCCGCTGTCAGCCGACCCGCCGCGAGCGGCCAAACGATGCTGCGACGGGCCGTCCGATTGCTCGACCACCCGCACGTCCAAACTCACCGAAATTCGCTCGCCATACGCGGCGAACACTCGAGCACACCATGCCGGATCGTCCAACGCAGCCGTGCTGAGGTTGATGCGCGCGCAGCCCGTCGAGAGCGCCTTCGCCAACGAGGCGTCGTCGCAGATGCCGCCCGAAAGCTGCACGTCGACGTCCAACCTTTGGACCACCGCCGCCAGCAGCGCAGCGTTGGAGCCGCGGCCGAACGCCGCATCGAGGTCGACGAGGTGGACCCATTCGGCGCCCTCGGCTTGCCACGCAAGCGCGGCGTCGAGCGGATCACCGTGGACGGTCTCGCTGCCAACCTCACCCCGGGCCAGTCGAACGGCCCGACCGTCGGCCACGTCGACGGCTGGAAGCAGCGTGAGCGTCACGGGTGCACCTTATCGAGTGACCGCTTGTGGGTCATGGTCAAACGGTGAACGCCTGCATCAGCCTGCGAGTTCGGCGACCCGCGCTTCCAACTTGTCGATGGCCATCGTCCACCCCTGACCACCGGGCGAATCGGCGGGCACGCCGATGTGCGTCATGACCATCTTGGTTTGCCCGCCGAGGTCCTCGAGCACGACGACGATCGATGTCTCCATCGGCGCGCCGGCCGGCATGCCCATCTGTTCGGCCGTCATCGGATTGCCCTCGGCGTCGGCCATGCGTTCGGTGTACACCAGGCGCGTTTTCGGGTCGATCTCGAGATATTCGCCGACGAAGAACATTTGCATCTGCCCGTTGGGCGTTTCCATTTCCATGCCGATATGGCGACGGCCGCCGACCCGCACATCCATCTCGGCCTTCGGGATCTTCGCGCCCATGGGGCCGTACCAGTTGGCGTAGTGCTCGGCCTCGGTCCACATCGACCAGATGAGGTCGATTGGCGCCTCGAAGGTTCGCTCGATCTGGACGTCCTTGGTAGCAGTCATGACTGTTCCTCTTTGTTGTCTTGTGGTTGCTTGTCTTGCGTGTTCTGTATGGCCGGGTTCGTTATGGCCGGGTTCTTTATGGCCTGGATGTAGTCGTCCATACGATCGAATCGGTCGTCCCAGATGTGCCGGTATTGTGCGGCCCAGCCGGCGACCTCGGCGAGTGGAGCAGCGGCGATGGTGC
>CBESNZ010000312.1:0-4107 GCA_965531045.1 uncultured Acidimicrobiales bacterium | reverse complement strand
GAGTTCGACGTCGGCGGTGGCGGTGCGGCGGAAGTGATGGATCGGCGGCTGCCAACGGAGGATCTCCTCGACGGCGCTCGGCATGAGCGACGGGTCGCTCACGAGCCGGCGGAGCTGGTCGGGGTGTTGCAGCAGGGTGATGAGGCCGTGTGAGCTCGCCGTTCGGGTGGTCTCGTTGCCGGCGACGATGAGGAACATGAAGAAGAGCGTGTATTCCATGTCGGTGAGCTTTCGCCCGTCGACCTCTGCTTCGAGGAGCACACTTGTGAGGCTGCCGGAAGGGTTGGCCCGCTCGCGAGCCGCCATCTCGGTGGCGTACCCGAAGATCTCGATCGATGCTTCCATCGAGGTTTCCGGCGTGGGCGCAACTTCGGGGTCCTGGTCGTCGATCAGCGCGTGACTCAGCTCGTACAGCCGGTGGCGATCGGATTCGGGTACCCCCATGAGTTCGCTGATCGACCACATCGGTATCTGCGCCGCGACATCGGTGACGAACTCGCAGCTGTTCCGGTCGCGCAGGTCACCGATCACCCGGGCGGTTTCGAGCCGTAGCGAACTCTCGAGCTGACCGATCATCCGGGGGGTGAACGCCTTCGCGACGATGTTGCGAAACTCGCGGTGCTCGGGCGGATCCATGCCGATGATGATCATGCGCACCTGGTCGAGTCCACCATCGGGTGGGTCGAGCCGCAACGGCCCGCCGACGTAACTCGAGAATGCCGACGGCGACGACGAGACCGTGCGGACGTCGGCATGTCGGGTGAGGGCCCAGAAGCCCGGACCGTCGGCTTCCGCGTGCCAGTGAACGGGGTCCTCCGACCGCAAGCGGTCGAGCCAGTCGTGCGGAGCGGCTCGCTCCCAAACCGACGCGTCGGTCAGGTCGATTCCGTCGAGGTCAGCGTGCTTCGGTGTGGTCATTTCTTCGCCTTCATTGGTGGGAGCGCAGCGGTCAGGACGGGGACGAGGTAGGACTCGATCATCGCTCGTTCCGCTTCGGCATCGGTGCCTGGCATCGCGAGGAGCGACACGATCGAGCGCAACAGCCATTCGCCACGCCGTTCGATCTCTTCGCGAATGTGGGGGACGGCGCCGAGCTGGGAGAACGGTTCGGTTGACATCGCCCGCAGGAGTTCAGAGTTCTGGCTGACCGCGATGGGGACCGCCATGTTCTGGGGTTCGAACCAGACCGCAAGGAGCGGATCGGAACGGACCGCGCCGATGCCTTCCAAAATGCGGTCGGTGAGCGAGATGGACCGCCCGGTGCGTTCGTCGGCCAGGCGTCGTGCGATGCGCAGCGTCGCTCGGTGCACGAAAGCCAGGTGGAGCGCGTCCTGGTTGGGAAAGTAGCGGTAGAGCGTGGCGCGAGAGCATCCGGCCAGGTGGGCGACGTCGACCATCTTGGCGTTCGCGACGCCGAATTCTGCGAACGCTTGGCCCGCAGCATCGAGAATCTTGTCGACAGCGATGTCGGTATCGGCGTGGCGCTTCCAACCGTTGTTGTACACATCAGCCATTATGCCTACTATCCCCGTCATGGCAAATGCACCCTCCGATCTCATCCTGATCGACAAGCCCCGCCCGCACACCACGGTCATTACGCTCAATCGGCCCGAGCGCATGAACTCGATGGCCTTCGAGTTGATGGTTCCGCTGCACGCCGCGTTCGAAGAAGTGGCTGCGGACAACGACACGACCTGCGTGGTGTTGACCGGCACCGGTCGTGGATTCTGTTCCGGCGCCGACACCAGCAACGACGGCGGACCTCCGCCCAACATCGACGGGATGACCCTCACCCGCATCGCGACAAAGGCCATGTCCGTGCTGGCCGATCTCGTCCCTGCGATGCAGCGCATGCCCCAACCGGTCATCTGTGCGATCAACGGTGCCGCCATCGGCGGCGGCATGTGCCTCACCCTTGGCGCCGATATTCGCCTCGCCGGCGAATCGGCCTACTTCCGGGCCGCCGGTATCAACAACGGGCTGACGGCAACCGAGCTGGGCCTGAGCTTCCTGCTGCCCCGGGCAATCGGGTCGTCTCGAGCGTTCGAGTTCATGCTCTCGGGGCGCGATCTCGATGCCACCGAAGCTGCGTCGATCGGCCTCGTGTCGCGGGTTGTTCCCGACGACGATCTCCTCACCGAGGCGCTCGACTTGGCCGATCAGATCAACGGCTGGAGCACGCAGGGCACCCAGATCACGAAGCGAACGATGTGGGCCGGCCTCGAGATCGGGAGCCTGCGGGCCGCGATCGAAATGGAAACCCACGCCCAGCTCTACGTTCGTCTGACCACCAAGAACTTCGAGGAGGCCGTCCGGGCCCGCAAAGAAGGCCGCCCGCCGGCCTTCGAAGACTGAGGAGCAGCACGTGACCAACGGACCGATGCAAGGTGTGCGGGTGCTCGACTTCTCGATCGCGCTGACGGGGCCCTATGCGGCCGCCCTCTTGGCCGATCAGGGTGCCGAAGTGATCAAGGTGGAACGACCCGGAATCGGCGATATCGCACGATTCGTGGGTGTCGCCGTCAATGGGATGAGTTCGTTGTTCCTCGTCTGCAATCGCGGAAAGCGGTCGATCGCCGTCGATCTGAAGACGGCCGAGGGCGTAGAGATCGTGCGTGAGCTGGCTGCGAAGTCCGACGTGGTCATCGAAAACTTTCGGCCCGGGGTGATGGATCGGCTCGGCCTCGGTTACGCCGACCTGAAGGCTTTGAATCCCGACGTCGTCTACGCGTCACTCTCGGGCTTCGGCGCCGTCGGGCCGTATCGCGACCGCAGCGCATACGACACGGTGATGCAGGCCTATGGCGGGTTTGCGGCCAACCAGGCCGACCCGCAGGACGAGACGCCGACCTTTCTCCGCCAAACAGCGGCCGACAAGGTCACGGCGCTCTACGCGTCGCAGGCGATCAGCGCGGCGCTCTTTGCGCAGGCCCGAGGACGCGGCGGCCAACACGTCGAACTCTCCATGACCGACGCGGTGGTGTCGTTCCTGTGGGCCGACGCTGCGGCGAACGAGGTGTTGATGGACTCGGACAACACGCAGAACTCGAGCTTCGTCGCCGGCTTCCAGCCGATGCGATTTCTCGACGGCTGGGGGATCGTCACGCCCACATCCGACCACGATTTCGCCGGCATGTGTCGGGCACTTGACGTCGAAGGGTACGACGATCCGCGCATTGCAACCGTGGCCGAGCGGATCAAGAATCGCGACGTGCTCGCGCCCGTGATGGACATGTGTTACGCCCTGGCTGCCAACTTGACGATGGAACAGGCGACCGAGCGATTCGAAGCCGAACGCGTGCCGTTCGCGATGATCCTCACGCCCGACCAGATCACCCGCGACCCCCACGCAATCGCCATGGGTCTCTTCGTCGAGGCCGACCATCCCGTCGTCGGCCGGACGCGTCTTCCCCGTCACCCGGCCCAGTTCGGCGTGACGCCGTCCACAATCACGGGCAACTCACCCACGCTCGGCCAACACACCGACGACATCCTCACCGAGCTGGGTCGAGGGTCGGAGATAGCCACGCTGCGCGAGAGCGGAGCGGTCGCGTAGGCCGTTTCTGTGATCAGCCGGCGCAGGTGCCGGCGATCGTGCCTTCGAAGTCGTCGACCGTGAGGCCGGCGAGCTCGGGGGCGAAGTCGACCGTCTGTCCGTCGACGGACACCGACTCGACGCTGTAGTCGCCGTAGTGATCGATGCCGGCCACGACCGTAGCCTCGCCGTTGGCGACCACGCCCGAAATCACGTCGAGTGAGCCGACGACATCGGCACCGACCGTGGCGCCTTCCGGTAGGTCGGAACCCAGGTGTAGAACGATCTGTGACAACGAGTCCGGAATGTCCGCGACCGGTTGGTGAATCACCTCGGCGCAACCGCTTGCGAACGCTGCCGCCGCGTCGTCGGCCTCGTTGTCGTCGGCCTCGTTGTCATCGGCCACGTTGTCACTGGACGGTTCGTCGGTCTCGGGCTGGTCGTCGACGATCGCGGCGTCGGCGGCCTCGACCGCGTCGGCCTCGGCCTGAGCGTCGGCTTCGTCACGGACTTGCTGGCGAACCTCGTCGGCGTCGAGGTCTTCGCCGGCCGCGTCGGCCGCTTCGAGCCGG
>CBESNZ010000311.1:0-4127 GCA_965531045.1 uncultured Acidimicrobiales bacterium | reverse complement strand
GACCCCGTCGACGAGCGGGGCTCCGATCGCGGCGAGCCCACCCGCCAATCCGCCGGCTGCTCCCGAGCGCGGTAGATCGATCACGTCGACGCCGTGTTCGGTCTCGTACACCTGCGCCAGTCGCTCGAGGCGTCGACGCAGCAACTTGACCTGGGCTGAAGATGCGCCCTTTTGTGGCGCAAAGACCGCAGGGGCGTCGAGAAATGTCGTACGAACATCGCAGGCGACGACGATCTCGATGCCACGAAACCGGGCGAGGGGATACATCGCCCGCAGCGCACCGAACCCGCCATCGGTGGTAGCCGAGCCCCCAACCCCGACGATCACCCGCGACGCGCCCGCCTCGGCCGCCAAGCTGATCAACTCACCTGTGCCGCTCGTCGAGGCGGCTATGGCATCGTTCCCCTCGGCGCCGCCCAGGATCGTCAAACCAGAGGCTGCTGCCATCTCGATGACGGCGGTGCCTCGAGCGAGCCTCCAAGGCGCGTCAACGGAATCCCCCAAGGGGTTGGTGACCGTCGATGTTCGGTTTGGCCCACCGAGGACATCGAGCGTGCCCTCACCGCCATCGGCCATCGGTCGAAGCGTCGTCGACGCGCCGAACTCGGTCGCCGCCGCCGCAATCGCCTCGGCGATGACGCGGGCCGAGGCGGTCCCCTTGAACTTGTCGGGCGCCGCGACGATGGTGCGCGGCGTCGAGGTCACCGCTGCTCCGTGCGATTGGCTTGGCGCCAACCGCTACGGGATGAGGAGATCGGACCCGACGATGACGATGATCTGCGCCGCACCGGCCCGTTCCGGCGTCGCGGCATCGGCCTGAAGCGCCGGAGCCTCCGGCATCGGCAGGATCAGATCGGCCGTTGCGCCGAGCACCGTGGCCACGTTTCGGGCGTCCATCACGTAGCCCGGCCGATAGTAGATCTTGGTGCTCGTGGTCGGCTCGGCATTTGCCGCGTCGGTCACGTAGTTCTCGGCCGTGAGCTTCGCGGCCAGTCGCCCGGCCTCGCCCGAGGTGCCCGAACCGTTGGCGGTCATGACCGTGACGGTGTTGTTGTCGTGCAAAACCTCGTCGACAGCTGGCGCCGTCGTGGACAGCACCGTTGTCGCCGTCGTTCCGTCGACCCCGCCGGCGTCAGGCGTCGTCGGCAACGTGGTTTGGGCACCATCGTCGTTGGTGCCGACGATGGTCGACGCACTCGCGTTTTCATCGGGGGCAGCCTGCACTGCGGTATCGGATCCATCGAAGGCGAACCGCAACAGGATGAGCCCGAGGATCACTGCCGCTCCGACCAGCATTGCGCCACGGCCGGCGGCGCCGCCGACGGATCGTCCAAAGTTTCCTGGAGCTGTCATTGAGCGGGTCCATCCTGTGCAGTACGACCCTCGTAACGCGCCTTACGGCGGCGATCACGAAGGCGGCGTAAACGGCGGACGACGAGAGGGTCGTACGCCATGGCTTCTGGGGTTTCCAAGAGTTCGTTGAGCAATTGGTAGTAGCGCGTGCCTGACAACTCGAAACGATCGCGAATCGCGGTCTCCTTGAGACCTGGTTCGGCCCACCAGGTTCGTTCGAAGTCGACAATCGCCTTATCGCGCTCAGTTAGTGCCACGTCGGCAGCCTTACCGTTGCGGGCCCTCGAATCAAGGACCCTCCATTTACCGCATGTATAGCGGTCCCAGCTCGCTGTTCTCCGTCAGCCCCACATCGCCCCCAGCGGCGCCGCACGTTTTGTGACACCGAACCCAGCTCGCTGTTCTCCGTCAGCCCCAATCGCCCCCAGCGGCGCCGCACGTTTTGTGACACCGAACCCAGCTCGCTGTTCTCCGTCAGCCCCAATCGCCCCCAGCGGCGCCAGTTGCCGTCAGGTACGAAGCAACCATGCGAAGAGTCCACCGACAACCAAACAGGGGCGTTTTCGCGCCAGCGAAAAGGCCATAAGTGAGCGAGCCCCCTAGGGCGAGCGAACGACGGGAGCCCGAGGTGGGACTTGAACCCACTACCTCCTGTTTACAAGACAGGTGCTCTAGCCAGATGAGCTACTCGGGCGACGGTCAGCAAGCGTACTCCCTGCTCCACGAGCAGCGGCGAAGCCGGCTGTCGCCTAAGGGAGTCGGGCTCGGGCTACCTCATAGCAGGCGATCGCAGCCGCCGCGGAGACGTTCAGTGACCCGAGGGCTCCCGTCAGCGGTATCGATACGACGGTGTCGCAGCGTTCGCGAACGAGACGTGACAGACCGTCACCCTCGGATCCGAGAACCAGCGCCACGGGCTGGTCGCCGACCTGCAGCCCGAAAAGTGAATCGGTTGCGTCGCCCGCCAGGCCAACGGTCCAGACTTCGCTGTCGCGCAGCGTGGAAAGCGCAGAGGCAATACCTGGCGCCACACACATGGGAAGATGTTCGATTGCGCCGGCAGCGGTCTTGGTGACCGTCGGCGTTATGCGGGCGGCGCGATGTTTGGGTAACACGATGCCGGTCACCCCGGCGCACTCGGCGGTGCGAAGGGCCGCGCCGAGGTTGCCCGGGTCGGTCACACCATCCATCACGAGCAGGAACGGTTTCTTTCCGTCGGCGGGGCGGGCCAACTCGTCGAGCGAGAACTCGGGCAACGGTGCCGCCCGGGCGATCACACCCTGGCTCGATGCCGTCAAGCTCTCCTGTTCGAACTTCGAACGTGACAGCTCGCGAATCTGGACGTGCTCGTCATGAGCGATCTCGCGGATGTCGTCGAGAATCGCGGCATCGTCCAAATCGGCGGCCATGATGATCTCGCGGGTGCGGCGGGTACCGGCCAACAGCAACTCGCGGACCGCTTGGCGACCTTCGACGTGGTCGCCGCCGAGCGTGCGTTTGCCGCCGCTGTCCGATCGAATCGGGGTGGTGCCCCGCTGGCCGCTGCCCTTGCGGCTCCGACCCTTGGGTGCGTTTCCGCCACGAGTCGGTCCGGAACGACCCTTCGGTCGGCCACCCGAACGAGCGGAGGGTTTGCGTGGTGCCATCAGAAGTTCTCCGTTTCGTGCGGCTTTGGCCGCTCGGCCATCGGCCGAACCAACAAGGCGCTCGCCCAGCAGGCAATGCCTTCCCGTCGACCGAGGCTACCGAGACCTTCTGCCCGCTTCCCCTTGATCGTCACCGGCGCCCCGACGGCCTCGCTGAGGCGACGTTGCATCGCGTCTCGATGCGGCGCGAGCTTTGGCGCCTCGAGGACGACGGACGTGTCGACGTTGGCGACCGACCATCCGGCCGAGCGCACCGACTCCATCGCCGATCGCAGCAACTCGATGCTGTCGGCACCGGCAAACTCAGGGTCGGTATCGGGAAAGTGTGAGCCGATATCGCCGAGCCCGGCGGCGCCGAGAATCGCATCGGTACAGGCATGGGCGATGACGTCGGCATCGCTGTGACCGGCAAGTCCCTGCGCACCCTCGAAGACCACCCCACCGAGGATGAGTACGCGGGCCGGGTCAGGGCTGAAGGGATGGATATCGAATCCCATGCCGACGCGAAGGTCGGGCCACGTTGACGGGTCGGCGGTAGTCATGGAAGCAGTATCGCTGCTGCGGCGGCCAGATCGCTGCGTCGCGTGATCTTGAAATTGTCCGCCTCACCCTCGACCACGATCACGGTTCCGCCGGCAGCTTCGACCAACGCTGCGTCATCGGTCGCCTCGCCGTCGCCCGCGTGCGCCCGCCGCAACGCTTCGACCGGAAACCCTTGCGGGGTCTGCACGGCCAGCAGGGTCGAGCGGTCGACGGCTCCACCAGAGGAGGAACGGATCGAATCGGTCAACGGCACCGCAGGCACCGCTGCATCAGCACCGTCGGCCACCGCGTCGACGACCCTCCTGAACAACTGCGCTGATGCCATCGGTCGGGCCGCGTCGTGCACGAGCACCACTCGGGCATCCGCCGGAAGCGCATCGAGACCACGGCGCACCGACGCCGACCGCGACGAACCTCCCGCGACGGTGACGACTCCCGAAGAAAATGTCGTCGCGAGTTCGGATGCCCTGTCCGGCGGAGCGACGACGACGACGCCGTCGCACACCGCTGCCGCGGCCGCCACAGCCCAGTCAACGACACGGCGATCGCCGATTCTCTCGAATTGTTTCGCGGAGCCGAACCGAT
>CBESNZ010000310.1:0-4156 GCA_965531045.1 uncultured Acidimicrobiales bacterium | reverse complement strand
GCTCATCAACTACCTCGGTTGGTGGTATTTTTCCTATCGGCTCATGACGGCGGGTCATGAGCCGAAGCTCCTGACGGCGAGTCCGCGTCCCTTCCCTGGCTCGACGACGCCGGCATGGCTTAGGCTCACGAGAACGCGTTGCATTTCGGACGAGCAAGCGACAACGCCGGGTCCAGGGGGACACCACATGTCAGATCACATGCCACTCGAAGAGGTCGACCTGCTCGACCTCGATCGATTCGTTCGCCAGGAACATCACGAGATGTTCCGAACACTGCGGGCCGAGTCTCCGGTGCATTTCCATGAAGAACCAGATGGTCCTGGGTTCTACAACGTCACCAAGTACGACGACCTGGTGGCGGTCAACCGCAATCCCGATCTGTTCTCGTCCGAAATCGAGGGCATCAGCCTGCACAACATGAGCGACGGCGTCGAAACGGGCGGCATGGACGCGCGCGGTTTGATGATGCTCATGACCGATCCACCGAAGCACACCCGCTATCGCCGGCTGGTGTCGAAGGGGTTCACGCCCCGCATGATCGGAATGATCGAGGAGTACCTCGAACAGCGGGCCGTGCGCATCGTCGACGGCGTGATCGAAAAGGGGTCGTGCGACTTCGTGCTCGACGTCGCTTCCGAACTGCCGCTGCAAGCGATCGCCGAGATCATGGGGGTCCCGCAGGAAGACCGCTTCAAGTTGTTCGAGTGGTCCAACCGGTTGATCGGCGCCGACGACCCCGAGTTCGCAAGCGACGACACGGGGCTTGCCGCCATGGAGTTGTATGCCTATTCCAACAACCTGGCCAAGCAACGCCGTGAGGATCCACGAGACGACATCGTCACCACGCTCATCAACGCCGAGATCGTCGACGATGACGGCCAACTCACGCGGCTCACCGAGATGGAGTTCGATGCGTTCATGTTGCTGTTGGCGGTCGCCGGCAACGAAACGACCCGCAACGCAACGGCGCACGGCATGCTCGGCCTCCTCACCTATCCCGACCAGTTCGAGAAGCTCCGCACGAAGCGCGCGGACATCATGGACACCGCGGTCGACGAGATCGTTCGCTGGGCCACTCCGGTACTGCACTTTCGCCGAACTCCGCGCGAAGACACCGAGATTCGGGGCGTCAAGATCCCGGCCGGATCCAAGGTCGCCATGTGGCACATCTCGGCCAATCGCGATGAAGACGCCTTCGCCAAGCCCGACGAGTTCGACGTCGAACGGTTCCCCAACGACCACATCGCCTTCGGCGGTGGTGGCGCGCATTACTGCCTCGGGGCGAACCTCGCCCGCATGGAGCTCCGTCTGATCTTCGACGAAATCGTGCGCCGCATGCCGGACATGATCCTCGCCGGAGAACCAGAGCGCCTGCGGTCCAACTTCATCGGCGGCATCAAGCGCCTTCCGGTCGAGTTCACCCCGGGTCCGAAGGTCGGTTCGTAGCGACGTGCGAATCCTCGTCACCGGGGGCACCGGCTTCGTCGGCTGTCACACTGTCGCCGCCCTCCACGGAGCCGGACACACGGTGCGGTTGTTGGTTCGCGACGAATCCAAGGTGCCGAAAGCGCTCGCCGGCGTCGGACTCGACGTCGACGAGGTCGAGGTCGTCCGAGGCGACGTCACCGACCCGGGTTCCGTCGAGGTGGGCCTCGACGGCTGCTCCGGGGTCGTGCACGCGGCAGGCGTCGTAGGCACCGACGCGACGGCGACGCAACGTATGCAGCAGGTCAACGTCGAAGGCTCAAAAACCGTCCTCGGCCTCGCCATCGCCAACGGCTGCGGACCGATCGTGCACGTCTCCAGCGCCGCCGCGCTGTTCCCCCATTCCGGCGACACGGTGAGTCCCGACGATCCGCCCGGCACCCACCCGGCCGCGTACGCATCCACCAAGTCCGCCGCCGACGCCGCCGCGAGGTTGTTGCAGGCGCAGGGTCACCCCATCGTCCTCACGTACCCAACCGGCGTCACCGGACCGCACGATCCGGCGCAAGGCAGCTGGATCGCCGGGGTGCAGTACTGGTTCGAACGAGGGATTCCGAGAGGCGACGGCCTGGCCGCAGCATTTGTCGACGTTCGCGATCTCGCAGCGATGCATGCATCGATCTTCGGTCGGCCACCGGCACCCGGCCGATTTCTCGCGTGGGGACACCGCCTGACCTTCGACCAGCTCGCCGAGCAAATCGAGGCGGTCACCGGCACCAAGTTGCGCCGACCGCCGATGCCGAAGTTGGTGATGACCTCGCTCGGCAAGGGCGGCGACCTCGCCCGGCGCCTCGGCCGCAACCCGACGATCACCAGCGATGTCGTTGCCTATCTCTACGGCACCAAACCCGCCGACCAGCGGGCGACGGCGACCGAACTGGGCATCTCACCGCGCCCGTTTCGAGAAACGATCAGCGACGCGCTGGTTTGGATGTGTTCCGAGCGCCTGCTCACCGAGGAACAGTTGGGCCTGCTGGCCGACGTCTGAGCCGTGGCCGCAGCTACAGGCCGGTCGGCCGGGTGCCGATGACGCCGTCGGATGCCAACTGCTCGATCTGCTCGACCGACAGATCGAGGATCTCGCGGAGCACGTCGTCGTTGTGCTGGCCGAGTGTCGGCGAAGGCGACCGGAGCCACCGTTCGACCGAGGTCCAGCGATAGGGCATGCCCGGCATCGGATGCGAGCCGACCTCCGGGTGGTCGACGACCTCGAAGAACCCGCGAGCGGCGAACTGCGGGTGCTCCGAAGACACCCTTGCGTCGCAGGCCTGACCCGCCGGTACGCCGGCGCGCACCAACTCGTCGACCGCCGAAGCCACCGTGCGACTCGCGGCCCACGTGGCAATCGTTTGAGCAACCGCATCGCTCTGTTCTCGATCCTCGGCCAGCGCAGGAACGATCGACCGCAGCGCACGCCACTGCGCGTCGGTCTCGACGGCGAGGGCCAGCCATGATTCGGGGCCATCCGAACACGCGAACAGTCCTTGGGGGCATGCGTACGGGCCGGCGTTTCCGGCTCGTTGCATCACGTTTCCGTAGGCGTTGAACTCGACGATCTGCTCGGCCGAACAATTCAAGGCCGCTTCGACCATCGTCGACTCCACTTGGACCCCCCGACCGGTCGCCTCACGCTTCGCCAACGCCGCCTGGATCGCCAGCGCTCCGTGCATCCCGGCAATTGGATCACACGGGCCCCGGATGATGCGCGGCTGGTCGTCGACCTCGCCGGTCAGCCATGCCATACCGGTCATCTGCTCCATGGTCTGGGCGAAGCCCACGCGATCGCGCCACGGCCCATCCAGGCCAAACGCCGGCATGCGCACGTAGATCACATCGGGATTGATCGCCTGCACGTCGTCGAAATGCAGCCCAAAGCTCTCCGCAACCCGCGGTGCGAAGTTCTCGACCACAACGTCGGCCTTCGCCACGAGTTTCTGCAAGAGCGCGAGACCGTCGGGATGCTTCATGTCGAGGGTGATGCCGCGCTTGTTGGTGTTTGCTGCGATGAACATGTGCCCCCACTCCCACCAATCCGGACGCCCGAACATGTAGCCCGTGAGGCGCATGCCGTCGGGATGCGACGTGGATTCGACGTGCACGACGTCGGCACCGAGGCTGGCGAAGAAGTGCGTTGCCGACGGCCCGGCCCACCAGGATGTCATGTCGAGAATCGTCACACCTTCGTAGGGCAACGGGGCGTTGTCGGAACCGGCCAACGGGGTTGCACGGTCGTCGATCTGGCCGGCGTGCTCGCCGATCCGCGGCACGACGCCGACCACACCGGTGTCTCCGTCGAGCTTGTACGGGCGTCTGGGCTGAGCGAAGCCACCGCTGGGATTCTCGACGAATACGCCGCGAGCGACGAGGTGAACATCGGTCGGCAGCGTTTCCGCAGAGTGCACCTGCGCGACGGGAATGCGCAGCTCACCCGCCCGCTCGAGGATCTCTGCCACCGAGTGTCGAGTGGTCCATGCCCGAACGATCTCCGAAAACTCGTCGAAGCGCTTCACCCGGTCTCTGAGGCTGTTCAACTCGGCATCGTCGAGTAGATCTGGCCGCTCGATCATCAAAAGAAAGTTCTGGAACTGATCCGCCGTGTTGGTGTTGAAACCAACCCAACCATCAGCCGCCGGCTCGATCGACGGCGTCTCGAACGAGCGGCCGGGCCGC
>CBESNZ010000309.1:0-4172 GCA_965531045.1 uncultured Acidimicrobiales bacterium | reverse complement strand
GCTTGTGACCACGGGCGACGACCCCAGGGCCGAGCCGAACGGTCGCCTCGTCGGCATCGACCTCGACGAGGCCCTGCAGCTCGGCTCGGATCCGACCATCATCGGCTTGGCCGAAGTTCCCTCCCTTGACGCCGGCGAGCTCGCGCTCAACGAAGACGTCGCTCGAGACATCAACGCCACCGTTGGTGACACCATCGAGGTTCATGCGTACGGCGGGGCCCAGCCGTTCACCGTTGTTGCCGTGACCCCGGACATCGGCCTCACCGGGTACTCCGATGCGGTGATCAATGCCGCAGACATGGCCGCCATCGTCGACGCAGGGAACGGCCGGGCGCCTGAGGTTTCAATACTCATCTCCAATGACGGTGGCGTGTTCGACAGTACAAAGGACGTCGACGCCATCGTCCGGGAAACCGAACGTCGTCTCGCCGCCGTCGGCATCGAACACGACCAGACCGAGGCGAAGGCCGACTTGCTGATCGAGGCGGAGGAGGAAGGCGCCGGCCTGCGCGAGACGTTCATCGTGGTCGGCGGGTTCTCCGTCATCGCCGGTGTGTTGCTGCTCGTCAACCTGTTCGTCATGCTGGCCGAAGAACGCAAGACCTCGCTCGGTGTGCTGCGCGCCCTGGGCTGGGAGCGTCGCCGGCTCGTTCGTTCGTTCACGCTCGAGGGCTCGATCTACGCGGTTCTCGCAGCCGTGGCGGGAACGGCTCTGGGCATCGGCGTGGGTCGCGTCATCATGATCGCAACCCAACGCATCTTCAACGGGGCCGGGGACGACTTCATCCTCCGGTTTGCCGTCGAACCGTCCAGTCTGGTGACGGCGGCCCTGGTCGGCCTCGTGATCTCGATGATTGCGATCTGGTTCACCTCGTGGCGAGTCGGGCGACTCAACATCATCCGGGCCATCCGCGATCTCCCCGAGCCGGCTTCCGCTGGTCGAACCCGACGGAGCACCATCGTCGGGGGCATCGGCGTCCTCGTTGGGGCTGGCCTGTTCTTCGTCGCCCCGAGCAATGCCTTCGCCGTGCTCATCGGCCCGTGTCTCGTGGCGTTCGCGGCGATCCCGCTACTCGGTCGAATGACGTCACGAAGCATCGCCATCTTTGCCGGTGGAGCGCTGGCCATCACCTGGGCAATCGCCAGCTTCGTGCTGAAGTCCGACACGATGAACGACCCCGACATAGCGATCTTTCTGCTGCAAGGCGTGATCTTGGTCGCCGGGGCGGTCGCGGTCTTGTCGGTGGCCGGGCCGGTGTGGCGCAAACTGCTCGTTGGACTCCGGGGTCGACGTGGTCCTGCGGTTCGCCTCGGCGTCGCCTACCCCGTCGCCCGAGGATTCCGCACGTCGCTCTCCTTGGCAATGTTCTCCCTCATCTTGTTCAGCCTCACGTTCATCGGCGCGATGGGTTCGGTCTACGGAGGCCAGGCGGGCGACCTCGCAACCGGCATTTCCACCAACCGCGACATTCTGATCGACTCGAATACCGCCAACCCGGTGACGAGCGACGCCCTCCTGTCGGTTGACGGCGTGGACGGTGTCACGACCGTGACCCGAGGCCAGGCGACCTTCGAGTCGATCCGACCGGGTGGCGAACGCGATGACTGGATGCTCACGGGCATCGACAGGACGTTTACGTCGCAGGGACAGGGCCTCGGGCTCGCATCGCGCGACCCGGCCTACCTCACCGACGTCGCCGTATTCGACGCCATCGCCGACGACCCCACCGTCGTTGCGGTGCCGTCCTGGTTCTACGGATACGACGAGCCTGCTCCACAACCGGGCGAGCAGATCGTGCTCGACGGCGATGACGGCAACCGCTACGACCTCACGATCGTGGGCGTCATCGACGCCGACCTGGCGAACGCCGGCGTCGTCATGTCGTCCGAGCTCGCCCAACGCGCCCGTCCAGGGGTGGTGGCCCCCAATCGCCACTACGTCGACGTTTCCGACGCAACCAACGCCAAAATGCTCGCTGCGACGCTGTCGGCATCGTTCATCACCAACGGTGCCGACGCGACGACCTTTCGCAGCATCGTCGACACGGAGATCTCAACGGAGCGCGGATTCTTCAACCTGCTCTCGGGCTATCTGGGACTCGGTTTGATCATCGGCATCGCCGGACTCGCCGTGGTGATGGTTCGGGCAGTCCGAGAACGGCGCGCCCAAATCGGCACTCTCCGAGCCGTCGGCATGATCCGCTCGACCGTCCGCACGGTCTTCCTCACCGAATCGATGTTCATCGCCCTTCAGGGGATCGTCAGCGGCGTGGTTCTCGGGTTGCTGTCGAGCTATCAGGTGTTGACCCGGGGCGGCGTCTTTGACGGCAACCCCGACTTCGTCGTGCCGTATGCGACGATTGCCGTCATAGCGCTCGTCCCGCTTGCCGCGGCGGGCTTGGCGGCGGCCTGGCCGGCCAGTCGAGCAGCTCGCCTGCGTCCGGCCGACGCGCTGCGGCTCGGTGAATAGTCGTGTCGGACTGCGCCAGAAATCGGGCGCGGGTTAGGTTGACCCGATGGGGAAGCAGCAGTTTGTACGAAGCGATGACGTGGCCGCGATCAAGGGCCAGATCGATCACCCGATCATCGATGGCGACGGCCACCTGATCGAGTACGTGCCGTGGTTGCGAGACCTCGTGGTCGACATCGCAGACGAGGGGGTGGCCAAACGCTTCGACACGCTCGTCACCGGTGCCGCAGCAGTGCGCAACGTCCCGGAGGAGGCCCGGCGAGAGCTCGGCATCTCCCGGAGTTCGTACTGGGCGCTGCCGGCCCGCAACACCCTCGACCGGGCAACCGCCATGCTCCCGGCGTTGCTGTACGACCGGCTCGACGAGATCGGCATCGACTTCGCGCTCCTGTACCCCACCTACGGCCTCACCGTGGTCGGGGTGCTCGACGCCGAACTGCGCGGCGCCATGGCCCGGGCCTGCAACCGGTACATCGCCGAGGCCTACGCGCCGTACCGCGACCGACTCGAGCCGGTGGCTTCGATCCCCATGTTCACGCCGGAAGAGGCCGTGGAAGAGCTGCACTACGCCGTCGGGGAACTCGGCCTGAAGACCGTCATGATGGCGGGCGTGGTGCCCCGGGCCTACGAGGGGGCAACGAATGACCGCACCAGCCGTTGGCTCGACACGCTCGGTCATGACAGTGCGTATGACTACGATCCGGTGTGGCAGGCATGCGTCGACCTGGGCGTGTGTCCGACGTTCCATGCGAGCGGCATGGGTTGGGGCAGCCGCACCTCCACTACCAACTACGTGTACAACCACATCGGAAACTTCGCGACCGCCGGTGAAGCCACCGCACGGTCGCTGATCTTCGGCGGGGTCACCAAGCGCTTTCCCGACCTCCGGTTTGCGTTCCTCGAGGGAGGCGTCGCCTGGGGCGTGAACCTCTTGGCCGACCTCATCGGCCACTTCGAAAAGCGCAATCGAACATCGCTCGAGCACTACAACCCGGCCAACCTCGACCGCAACGAGATGGCCAGGCTCATGGCCGACTACGGAACTTCGGGCCACCTCGCGCGTAGCGATCATCTCGAACTGGCGTTGTCGATGCTCAGCGATCCGGACGAGCGACCGGACCAGGTCGACGACTTTGCGGAGAGCATGCTCACCTCCGTTGACGACATCCTCGACATCTTCACCCGGCAGTACTACTTCGGCTGCGAAGCCGACGACCCGATGAACGCGATGGCCTTCGACAGCAGCCGCAACCCCGGCAACGCCAAGGTGCAAGCGGTATTCGCCAGCGACATCGGCCACTGGGACGTCCCGGACTTTCGCGGCGTACTGCCCGAAGCGTGGGAACTCGTCGACGATGGTCACATCACCACCGACGACTTCCGCGCCTTCACCTGCGGCAACATCTCCTCGCTCCTCACCGCCGGCAACCCCGACTACTTCACGGGGACTGTCATCTCCTGACGCACTCGACGATCCGTCGCTTGCGACGGATCGGTGGTGCGGAAGCCTGATGTCGCAGCTCCTCGACGCCGATACTGCACGCCAAGGTGCCGAGCCGGGCCCTCCTCCGTCGGGCCCTGGTCTTTCACCTGTGGCTGGCGCCTTGGTTCGTGACGCCTCACCAGCTCGGGCAGCCAAGGCCTTCTGCCCGCAGGGCACCGGTCGTTTTCAGGTAGTCGACTGTTTCGTACGGAGATCCCA
>CBESNZ010000308.1:0-4184 GCA_965531045.1 uncultured Acidimicrobiales bacterium | reverse complement strand
GATGGGGGTGCGGTGTAGCAGGCGGTCATCCCCGTCGTCCCCGCCGGTCGCTTTGTGCAACACCGACCGGTTGTCCCACATGACCAACATGTTGGACTCCCAGCGGTGCCGATAGATGAACGCATCGCCGGTCTGCCAGGCATAGAGCTCGAAGAGCAGCTCGCGGGCCTCATCGTCGGGCATGCCGTCGATGCCGATGATGTAGCCGAGGCAGCTGAATAGGCCGAGCTCGCCGGTCTCGGGGTGCTTTCGAATGACCGGATGCAGCTGCGTGGCCATGGCCGAGTCGGAGGGTCGAATCGCCATCGACCGATCACCGGACTGATCGTCGTCGCCGTAGGAGCCATCCGGGGCGTAGCCGCCGCGTGCAGAGTGAATGGCCATCTTGCCAGCGACCTTCGATCGCAGTTCGGGCGGCATGTCCTCGAACGCCGCGTGTTGGTCGGCGAACAATGTGTCGCCGCCCTGAGGCGGAATCGTGATGCCGTACAGGCAGGTGCCCGACGGAGGGTGCGCCTGGAAACTCCAATCGCTGTGCCAGTTCTCGGCGAAGAGCGGTGAGGTTTCGTCGGCTCGACGCTCGACCGCGATCACATGCTTTCGACCTTCGATCGGGGCGATGAAGGGGTCGTCGCCGAAGTTGCCGAAACGCAGCGTGAACGCTTCGAGTTGGTCGTCGGTCAGCTCCTGATCGGGAAACGCCAAAACGTGGTGTTCGAGCCAAGCGGCCCGAATATCGGCGACGCCGTCGGCGCTCAGGCGCCCGGCAAGGTCGACTCCTCGTACGGTTGCACCGCAGGCTTGGCCCGATGCCGTTACTTGGATTCCCATGCGAGTAGAACCTAAGGGCCGGCGGGTCGACGCGCCCACCGCTGGCCGCTGTGAGGAGCATCGTCGTTGTGATCGATATGGACGAAGACCACCGAGCGATCGTCGAGGGTGTCGACCGCGTGTGCGCCGGCTTCGACGACGACTACTGGTCGACGAAAGATCAGGCCCACGAGTTCCCCTGGGAGTTTTACGAGCGCATGGCGGCCGGTGGGTGGGTCGGGATCGCCATTCCCGAGCAATACGGCGGAGGCGGGCAGGGAATCGCCGAAGGCGCGCTCGTGCTCAACCGGGTCGCGGCCTCGGGTGCGGCGATGAACGGATCGACCGCGCTCCATCTCACGATGTTCGGGCTGGCCCCGGTGGTGAAATTCGGCAATGAGCAGCTGAAGGAGACATTTCTACCGAGGGCGGCGGCCGGAGATCTGCACGTCGCCTTCGGAGTGACCGAACCCGACGCCGGAACCGATACCAGTCGTATCGCCACCCGGGCGGTCGACGATGGCAACGGCGGCTACATCGTGTCCGGTCGCAAGATCTGGACGTCGAAGGCGCTCGAATCGGAGGTGTGTTTGCTCCTTGCCCGCACCGATGGGGTGCCGGGTGATTTCGGTGGTCTGTCGCTGTTTCTGGTCGACCTCGACCCGCAGTACTGCGACATAGCGGCCATCCCGAAAGCGGGTCGCAACGCCGTCGCTTCATGCGAGGTGGCCTACGACGAACTTCCCGTCGAGGGCTGGCGCCTGGTCGGCGAGCGAGGCGAGGGGTTTCGCCACATCCTCCACGGTCTCAACGCGGAACGGATCTTGCTGGCGAGCATGGCGTGCGGCATCGGTGAGGTGGCGCTACGTCGTGCAATCGCGTACGCGAACGAGCGCGAGGTATTCGGTCGACCGATCGGGATGAACCAGGCGATCGCACATCCGTTGGCGAAAGCGCACATGGATTTGCATGCGGCGTACACGATGACGATGGTTGCCGCGCAGCGTTACGACGCGGGCCACGATGTCGGCGAAGAGGCCAACACGGCGAAGTACCTGGCCGCCGAAGCGTCGTACTTCGCCGCCGACCAGGCGGTGCAGACGCACGGCGGTCTGGGCTACGCCACCGAATACCACGTCGAGCGGTACTGGCGCGAGGCTCGCATCCAGCGACTGGCGCCCGTGAGTCAGGAGATGACCCTCAACTACATCGCACAGCACGTGTTGGGCCTGCCGAGGAGCTACTGAGCCGCTTCCTCGATGTATCGGCCGACCGTCGTCGGTGGAAAAACGTTGAACCCGTTGACGTCGCACGAGACGGCAATGACGTGCAGTCCCGGTTGGGCGCTGGGTTGTATCGGGGCGGCATATGACCAGTCCAGTGGCGGGTGATGCATCTCGGGCGGGGCAAACGCGAAGGAGTCGAGTCCGAAGATCGACCCGCGATCTGCCGCCGACGTATCGGTGAGCTGCAGACTTCCGCGACATGCAGTGCCGGTGATGAGGATCGGCCCGCCGACCAACAGCGGGCCCTGGGCGATGTTCACTTCGACATCGGGCGGGCTGTACTCGAACGAGGTGCGAAGAATTGTCGTGTCAGGGGAGTTCGGACAGTCGGCCAACACCCAGTACGTGCCACCGACCGGCGGCATCGCCACGGCGAACTGACGGGTGCCCACGATGTAGATCTGCTCGTTGAGGATGATGCCGGTGCCGCCGGGCCCGACGACCCGCAAGGAAATTTGAGCCGGATCGCAGAACCCAACGGTGAACGCCCGCATGCCGGGTCCGTGTCCGCCCACATACACGACTTCGCCCGGTTCGTGTACCTCAACGAACTGCTCACCGAGCTCGCATTCGTGCAGGGTGACCACTCTGCCCTCGTCGCCATCGCAGCGGTCGGTGCCGTCCGAACCCGTCAGGATGTCGTTGCCGTTCCCGCCCGACAGCACATCGTCGCCTGGCCCGCCCCAGATCACGTCGGCGGCGCGGTCACCGGCCAGTACGTCATTGCCTGAGCCGCCCCGGATCCGATCGGCGCCACGATCTCCGCTGATCGTGTCGGCCCCGCTGCCGCCCTTGAGAAAGTCCACGCCGTCGCCGCCCTCTATCGTGTCGTTGCCGGGGCCGCCACGAATCTTGTCCCGACCCGCATCGCCAACGATCGTGTCGTTGCCGCTCCCGGCGAACACACGATCGTCGCCTGCTCCACCACAGATCAGATCGTTGCCCGCACGTCCGTAAATCACGTCGTCACCGCCCAGGCCCACGATGACGTCGTCGCCATCGGTGCCACGCAAGATGTCGTCGCCCGCCGTTCCGAGGAGGGTTGGGACCGCAGCATCGCACTGGTCACTCGGCTCCTCCGCGCTCACCCACGCGGTTGCCATTCCAGCGGCGAGCATGATGACGATGCCGAAGAATGCGAACAGGCGTGTCATGGTGCGAGTGTCATGGTGCGGCGGTTCATAGTGCGTAGAACCGCGAAGCTTCGAGTTCGTTCCGGATTCCGTCCTCATTGACAGCAACTTACCCTTGCGTAATATGGCCCAACTTCGGTACGGGGGTATTCGAAGCTCACTGGCTCATGGGGGAATGTCATGTCCGCAATTTCTGGTCAACTCGCATCTCGACGGACACGGGCATTGTTGCTCGTCGCCGCCTTGCTCGCCGCGTTGTTCGCAGCGATGCCTGCTCCGGCCGCAGCGCAGGCGGTCGACGACCCTGTCATCATCGTCGCCGGCACCGTGTCGCCGGCGTTGGCCAACGAACCGTTGCGAGCTCGCATGCTGGCCGACGGCTACGACGCTTACATTTACGAACTGCCAGGGCTGGGCATCGGCGACATCGCCCAAACCTCGGCGCCGCTCGTCGCGTTTGTCGACAACATTCTCGCTCAGACCGGCGCAACACGAGTTGACCTCGTCGGTCACAGTCAAGGTGGACTCGTGGCCCGCTACTACGTGAAGTACCTCGGCGGCGACGCCAAGGTCGACAGCCTCGTCACCCTTGGTTCCCCGAACAACGGCACGGCGCTGGCCAACCTCGGCAACGTGCTCGGCATCGGCGGGTTGTGCGTGGGCTGCGAGCAGATGTCGATCGGCTCGTCGTTCCTGGCCGACCTCAACGCCGGAGACGACACCATCGGCTCGGTGTCCTACACCAACATCTACACGAGCTACGACGAGATCGTATTTCCCGCCCGCACCGCTCGTATGCGCGATGGCGCCAACAACGTACGGCTGCAAAGCCAGTGCTGGTTCCGGGTTGTCGGACACCTCGGGCTAATCGTCGACGGTGCCGTGTACTCCGGAGTCGAAGACGCGCTCGAACATCGCCGCGTCCGGTTCAACTGCTGGGCGATCTAGGGACACG
>CBESNZ010000307.1:0-4194 GCA_965531045.1 uncultured Acidimicrobiales bacterium | reverse complement strand
CCCTCCCGGCGGTCTAGTACGACTGGAGCCGTGCGGCAGCTCTCCATATTCTTCTTGATCACCCTCGTCGCGGGCGCGTGCTCGTCGGACGGCGGCACGAGCGTGTCGACCGGCGGAAGCGACCAACCGACAACCGTGGCCGGCGCCGGCCCGGCCACCGGCGCCCCGGCACAGCTGTTGCCGGTGACCGATGAGTTGCTACTCGTCGCACTGTTGACCGAAGACGCGACCCCGGCGGGCATGACCTTTGACGGACCCGAGTCGGCAAATCTCGAGGACTGTGCGGCTGGATTGTCCCCTGCCAACGTCGATGTGCGCTATGTCGGGTTTGCGTCGGAGGACTTCGCCTCGGAATTCAGCGGACTGCTCGTGCGAGCCGATGAATTCATCGAAGTCGAAGAAGCCGTCGACCGGTTCGAAACGGACTGTCTTCTGGCCGAGCTGGGAGCGGAGGTCCGAACCGAGCGCTCCGCCGACGGCGAGATTCTGGTGAGCCACGTTCTCCCCGACGGCAATGACGGCAGCGACGAAATCGGCATTGCCTACCGGTTGACCGACGGCGTGCTGGTCGCCATGGCGTTCTTCGGGCCGGACCCCGCCAAGGCCGAATCACAGGCGAAATCGCTGCTGCTGTTGGCCGTCGAGCGCCTACGCGCGATTCGGGCGCAAGGCTACGACCCAGCCGATGTTCCCGTCGTCGACGAGCCATTCGCCGCCGGCGTCGCGCCGGACATCCCGCCGCCGGAGGGTGCTGCGACCCCCGAAACAACCGTCGCCCGGGACGAAGCCGACAACTGAGACCCGGCGGACACCGCGTTACATCGCAGCGGCGGCCTCGGCGACGATGGCGAGGGTCTCATCGATCACGTCGTCGGTGTGGGCCAAGGACGGGAACAGGATCTCATACGGTCCTGGGGCCAACGCGACACCGCGGCTGAGCATCTCGTGGAAGAAGCGGGAGTACACCCCATTGTCGGCCAGGACCTTGGCCTCGTCGAAGTTCGTGGGAGCCTCGGTGCCGAAGAACAGACCGAGCAGGGGTCCGACCCGGGGCAAAAGCGCGTCGACACCTGCCGCAGCGAACGCCGAAGCCATCCCGTCGGCCAAACGCGTGGCGATGCGTTCCAACTCGACGTAGGCGTCGGGGGTGAGCAGTTCCAGCGTGGCCAGTCCCGCCGCGGTCGCCAACGGATTCCCCGACAACGTTCCTCCCTGGTAGACGCCTCCGAGCGGAGCGATGTGGGCCATGACCTCGCGGCTCGCGCCATAACAACCGACGGGAAGCCCTCCGCCGATGACCTTGCCAAAGCACCACACGTCGGGCTTCACGCCCGACCACGCAACGGCACCGCCATGGGCCAAGCGGAAGCCGGTGATGACCTCGTCGAACAACAGCAGCGCACCCGCGGCATCACAGGCGTCGCGCAGTTCTTGCAGGAATCCGGGGCGAGGCGGAACCAGGCCCATATTGGCCGGCACCGGTTCGACACACACGACCGCAATCGTGTCGTCGATGTCGGGCACCACATTCCAAGGCGCTGCGATGGTGTCGGCGACGGCACCGTCCGGGACGCCATCGCATCCGGAGAGGCCTTGGCTCGCAACACCGCTGCCCCCGGCGACGAGCAGGGAGTCGGAGTGGCCGTGGTAGTTGCCGGCGAACTTGATGATGCGGTCACGGCCGGTCACACCGCGGGCGAGACGAATCGCCGACATGGCTGCCTCGGTGCCGCTCGAGGTGAGCCGGATCATCTCCAACCCATCGATGCGACGGCACAACTCCTCGGCCAACAACAGTTCGTTCTCGGTCGGGGCACCATACGAGCTGCCATTCTTCGCCGCCTCGATGACCGCCTCGACAACTCGGGGGTGGGCGTGGCCGACGATGCCGGGTCCGTAGCTCATGACGTAGTCGATGTAGCGCTTGCCCTCGACGTCGACGACGTAGGGCCCCTCGGCGCGATCGACCACGTACGGCGTTCCGCCCACACTGCGGAACGACCGAACCGGGGAGTTGACGCCGCCGGGCATGACCGCCTGCGAACGCTCGAAGATGTCGGCATTTGTTCGGGTCATCGAGAGAGCTCCTTGGCCGCCAGCTCGGTGGCGACCTCTTTGGCGAAATACGTGAGAATCAGGTCGGCACCGGCGCGTTTGATGGCCAGCAGCGACTCGTGCATGACGGCTCGTTCGTCGATCCAACCCTTCTCACCGGCCGCCTTGATCATCGCGTACTCGCCCGATACCTGGTACGCCGCAAGTGGAATATCGAGCTCTGCTCGGGCATGGGCGATGATGTCGAGGTAGGCGCCGGCCGGTTTCACCATCACGATGTCGGCACCCTCCCCCACGTCGAAACGGATCTCTTCGAGAGCTTCCCGGGCGTTGGCGGGGTCTTGCTGATAGGTCTTGCGATCGCCGCCATCGGCGATATGCACGTCGACCGCGTCGCGAAATGGTCCGTACAGCGCAGAGGCGTACTTGGCGGCATACGCGAGGATGATGGTGTTGCTGTGCTCGGCCTCGTCAAGCGCCTCGCGGATGGCGAACACTTGACCGTCCATCATGCCCGAGGGGGCAACCACGTCGGAGCCCGCTTCTGCCTGGGCCACGGCGGCGTCCATGTACAGCTCGAGGGTGGCATCGTTGTCGACATCTCCATCGGCTCCGACGATGCCACAGTGTCCGTGGTCGGTGTACTCGTCGACGCAGAGGTCGGAGATGAGCACCATGTCGTCACCCATGTCGGCCTTCAGGTTCCGCAACGCAACTTGCACGACCCCCTCGGGATTCCACGCCTCGGAGCCCTCGGCGTCCTTGGTCTCGGGCACGCCGAACAGGATCACCGACGGCACGCCGAGGTCGCGTAACGCCGCCACCTCGGCCCGAAGTGAATCCTGCGTGTGCTGGACGACGCCGGGTAACGACTCGATGGGTTGAGGCTCGGAAATGCCTTCTCGAACAAACAGCGGAGCGATGAGGTCGTCGACCCGTACGTGGGTTTCGGCCACCATGCGGCGCAGTGCGGGGGTCCGGCGTAACCGGCGAAGTCGTCGTTGCGGGAACGTCACCCGACCAGCGTAGAACCCACCATCGTGCTGTCGGCAGTTGGGCCGAGGTGAACCGCTGGGATGATCGCCGTGGTCGACCGCTACAGATCGAAGAAGGAGTGCGGGATGTCGGCCACCGACGGAGCCACGAGATCGGCGCGGCTGAAGTCCTGCGCGGCGGTGACACGATTCGGCACGACGGCGCAGGTCAGACCGGCGTCCTTCGCCGACACACAACCGTGATGGCTGTCTTCGATCGCGACGGCGTTGTCCGGGTTGATGTCGCCGCGTTCGCACGCCAACGCGAACAGGTCGGGCCAAGGCTTGCCGCGTTCGACGTCGTCGCGCGTGACGATGGTCGACATCGACGCCAGCAGCCCGATGCGATCGAGATGGGGTTCGACCCAGCTTCGGGGCGAGCTCGATGCGACGCTGATCAAGCGACCGGCGGCGGTGGCCCGCTGAACCAACTCGACGATACCGGTGCGTATCGGTTCCGCCAGGGTGTCCGCGTTCTTCCTCGCCCGCCAACGATCCGCCAACTCGTCGGGGTCGAAGGGCGCGGTCGCGATCGTTGCGAGCTCGTCGACCCAGGGCCGGTTGTCCGCTCGCCCGATTCGACCCTGCCACGCCTCGATCGTGAGCTCTGCCCCTACCTCGGCGAACGCGCCGCGAACCGCCGTGAAATGCGGCCATTCCGTGTCGATGATGGTGCCGTCGAAGTCCAACACGATGAGCTCGACGGTCACGTCGCACCCCCCCAGAACTCGACCAGGGCGGCGACGAGACCGTCGATGGTGTGCGGTGTGGCCTCGACGTCGACCGAGATTCCCGCCGCCTCGATCGCCGCGCTCGTGACCGGCCCGATCGAGACCACAAGTGGATACGGCGGCCCGACGTTGTCGTGATACGACGCGAACGTCGATGGCGAGGTGAACGTGACGGCGTCGGCGTCGGCCGCGAGCCGTCGAGCTGTCGGGTCGATGTCGGCGGCCACCGTGCGGTAGGTCTCGACCAGATCGACGCTCCAGCCCAGCTCGGCCAACCCGTCGAGCAGCACATTGCGTCCAATCGCTGCGCGGGGGAACAGCACTGTGCCGGCGCCGGACGGCATCACGGCAAGCAGGCCTTCCCCGACAAAGTC
>CBESNZ010000306.1:0-4208 GCA_965531045.1 uncultured Acidimicrobiales bacterium | reverse complement strand
CGGTAGTCGACGATGGCCTGCCGAACCCACCCGGCACTGTCAGCCACACCTGGACCAAGATCGGTGGCCCGAGTGGCGCGACGATCAGCAGCCCGAGTCAGTTGAATTCGACCGTCAGCTTCACTGCAGTCGGCGTCTACACGTTCCAGTTGTCGGGTAGCGACGGGGCAAAGACGACGACGGACACCGTGAAGGTCACGGTTCTCGCCAATGGCACGCAAACCTTTGTGACCGACACGCGCGTTTCGGCGAGTAGCGACGACGCCGAGCAACGGATCTCGCAGAACATTTCGCTCACGAGCTCCGACCTCGAGCTGGTATTCGATGCGGGTGGCAACCAGGTCGTCGGCCTGCGTTTCGCGTCGGTCGATGTTCCCGTCGGTGCCACGATCATCGATGCGTACGTGCAATTCGTCGTGGACGAGATCACCACCGGCCCAACCTCGCTCACCATCGTCGGACAGGCGGCGGACTCGCCTTCGACGTTCGTGAATGTTCCGTTCAACATTTCGGGCCGATCTACCACCGCGGCCAGCGTGGCGTGGTCGCCGCCGGCGTGGAACCAGGTTGGTGTCGCCGGACCCGATCAGCGGACGCCGCAGATGAAGAACGTGGTCCAGGAGATCGTCGGACGCCCCGGCTGGGCGGAGGACAATGCGATGGCGTTCATCATCACCGGGTCCGGGCTGCGGACGGCCGAAGCCTATGACGCGTCGCCGGTGCAGGCTCCCCTGCTGCACATCGAGTACTCGATGTCCGGCGCCCAACTGTTGCCGGGCGGCGCCGGCATTGTCGAAGGCGATACCGGCTCGAAGGTGTTGCAGATTCCGGTTTCGCTGAGTCAGGCGGTGGGCAGTGATGTGAGTATCGATTTCGCGACCCTCAATCTGGCGCCCGCGACCGGTTTTGCCCAATCAGGTGTCGATTTTCAGGCCACGAGCGGCACCCTCACCATTCCGTCGGGCAACCTCGTCGGTTACGTCGACATCCCCGTATTCGGCGACACCGTCGACGAACCCCCGCTGTTGTGGGGAGAGTGGTTGCTGGTGTCGTTCAGCAACCTTCCACCCGGGATCACGCTCGACACGAACGTCTTCTTCGGCGTAGGGATCGGCATCATCATCGATGACGACTGAACGCCGCTAGCGGGTTTCTACGGGAAGCTGTTCTGCGTGTCGCACGTTTCGTGCGCCCGGTCGGTACCCGGACCGCCGTAGCAGACGTCGGTGCCAGCGGATCCCTTCAGAATGTCATCCCCCGCCGCGCCGCGCAGGACGTCGTCACCCGGGCCGCCCCACATCACGTCGTCGCCGTTGCCGCCCCGGACGTCGTCGTTGCCAACAGACCCGCGCAGGCGGTCGCTGCCATCCTCTCCGTAGATGATGTCGTCACCGTGGCCCCCCTTGAGGAAGTCGCGATCGTCGCCACCCCAAAGGATGTCGCTTTCGACGCCGGCGCGCATCTTGTCGATGCCCTGCTCGCCGTACAACACATTGTCGCCGCTACCGCCGTACACACGGTCGTTGCCCGGTCCTCCGCAGATGATGTCGTTCCCGGCGAGGCCACGAATATTGTCGTTGCCACCCAGGCCGAACATCACGTCGTCGCCGGGGGTGCCGTACATGTCGTCGTCGCCGGGGGTGCCGACGTGGGTGGGGACCAGGCCGTCGCACACGCTCGGCGGCGCGGCGGTCACCTGTACCGGACCGGTCGAGTAGGAGCTGGCGCTTGCGCCGTCGGGATCGGTGACCTCGATGTGGATCCAGCGAGTCCCGGTGACGGTGGGAATCCAGTTGAAGGTGTTGACGCCGGCGGTCATGGTGACCTCGCCGATGAGCGTGCCGTTGTAGCCGCTGTCATTTGTATCGGCGTAGATCTTGGCGGTGGTGCCGGCTTCCCACGCGTCGTCCTCGAAGCGGATGTTGAACTCGCCATCGCCTTTGTCATCTTCGTTCAGGCGGATCTGATCGATCTTGAACAGGCGAGCTGCGGGATCTTCGGTGGGGTCGAATCGGAATCGATCCGGCATGCCGCCGGTCGTCCAGGTGTCGGCATAGCTGCCCTCGATGTCGCTTCCATCGAGTTCGGCGAGGTCGACAACGATGTGATTCCAGCCAGGTTCGACGACGAGATCGTCGGTCACGCGGTAGTTGCCGTTGCCCAGTCGCCAGACGATTCGGCCGTTCATGCCGCCGTCGGGTTCGGCCTTCAGCGAGAAGTTGCCGCCGAAATACACGTCGGCGACAAAGCGGTGCCAACGGTCCGGGTCGATGCGAGCCGATGGCACGGGGAAGGTGATCTGTGAGTCGTCGTTCGTGTTGTTGGCCGTGTAGACGCCATTGGCGAATGAGCCGTTGGCCACGTTGGCGGTGAACGCAATGTCAGACGGCTGGTTCATGTCCCAGGCATCCCCGCGTACGGTGGCCGCGTAGTCGGCGCCGCCTTCGAGGTCGGGGTCGATCACGATCGGGCGTGGTCGTTCGTTGATCTCGAGAGGTGCGGAATACGTCGAGTTGCTGTCCGAGTAGAAGCGGTAGGTGCCAGCCGGGTACGCCGACGCAGGAAAGGTCACCTCGCCATTGGCGGTTCGACCGACGAGGCCCCAGTTGCGGTTGGCGGTGGTGTTGTTGTTCGGGTTCGCATCGCCGTCCCAGTACACGTCGGTGGAGTTCGAGCCGTTGCCGGTGTCGACGACCGGATCGGACGTGGGCTCGTACAGGCGGATCCAGTCGACATCGACGGAGCCAGGGGCCGAGGAAAGCACGATGCTGAACCCGGCAATGTCGCCTGACCATGCGGTGGTCAGATCCGGGCTCAGGTCATTGACGAGGGGAATGACGTAGGTATTCCACCCCGGGTCGATGCGAAAGGAGGTGCCGCCCTGGCATTCGGGGAGCAGCTGTCCGCAGTCGAACCAGTACACCGCCGACACGATGGGGTCGACGTTGCTGTTCAGCATGCGGATCGACACATGGCTGAAGCGCTCGGCATCGATCGGGTAGTCGTGGCCGTCACGGCCCCAAGAGACGCCGCCCGGCTCCCAGCTCTTGGTGAGGAACGCCATGCCCTGACCCGCCGTATCGAACTGCAGGATGTCCCCACTGATCGATTCGTTGGTGGTGTTGATGTAGTTGAGCCCGGGAACCAGCGGCAGGTCTTCGGTGTTGGCGAAGTCCCACGGATCGCCGAAGTTTTCCGATGCGTAGTCGGCCGTTTCGTTGAAGCTGGTCGCCGATACCGAGATCGATCCCTGTGCGCCCGCCGACGTCGAAGCGGCGAGGATCGTGAGGGCGAAGAGGGCGCTGCACCCGAGAGCCAGTCGGCGCAGGGCTGCGGTTCGCTTGGGCATGCATGAACTCCTGAAGTGCGGTGGACCGGTGCTCGGCGGAAGCACCCACGTCAGGCGTTATCGGCGGAACCGTCCCGCAACTGTTGGAAGAATCCACTCAGCGATGCGGCGCACTCGTCGAGCCGGACACCACCGCGCACGTCGTATTCGAAGGCCAGACGGGGGTCGGCGCCGATGTTGTACAGCGACGAGCAGGCCCCCGCCTTCAGGTCGTATGCGCCGAAGACGACCCGGTGGATGCGGCTGGCCCAGAGCGCGCCGGCGCACATCGGGCACGGTTCGAGGGTGACCGCGAGGGTGGCGTTGTTCAGCCGCCAGTCGCCGATGGCCTCCGCTGCATCGCGCAAGGCCAGTATTTCGGCGTGTGCGGTCGGGTCGTTGTTGCTGGCTCGTTCGTTGTGGCGGCTGGCCACGATCTGACCGTCGTGCACGACCACCGCACCGACCGGCACGTCACCGTGGTCGAGCGCCAGGGTGGCTTCGGCGAGTGCGAGGCCGATGAGGTCGTCGTCGGTAAATGTCATCGCCCGGCAGGCTAATGCGACCTACGGTGCTCGCATGACTGATGTGGCAGCTCCTGTTGTGGATTTGTCGGTGATCATCGACTCCGCTCGCGCGGCGCCGTTCCACCGAGCCACGCTCGATGCGCTGACGCACGCCGCCGACGCGTTGTCGATCGAGGTTTCGGTGTCGGTTGTCCGTACGGCCGACTTGCGAATCAAGGGGGATGGCGTCGACATGTCGCAGCTCGGCGCAGGCGTGCTGATTGGCCCGGGCGCCCCGTACGACGAGCCCAGCGCGGCCAATGCGGCGATCCGCACGGCTCCCGCACGGGGGGGGCCGCTGGGCGGCCCGTGAG
>CBESNZ010000305.1:0-4220 GCA_965531045.1 uncultured Acidimicrobiales bacterium | reverse complement strand
CTCTTCGGCAGCGCTGCGAACCGTCGCAATGCACCGGCTGGTGGTGTCGTCGGTGAAATAGGTATGGAGGACCACATGGTCGAACGCTCGACCCGCCAGCTTCAACGTGTTCTCGCCCCATGCGGTGATGCCGAGCGGTAGGTACTCGTCGAGCCCGGCATCGATGTGGAGCACGGGATACTTCCCGGCCGGGCCGTCGTGGCCCATGATCACCTCGCCGCGAAACAGTCGGCGCATGATGTGAGCGAAGTCCTCCATCTCGGCGGTGGTGATGCGGCCGATGCCGTAGGCGTCCTGCATGGCGGTGATGCCCCGGCCGATGCCCAAGATGAACCGTCCGCCGGTGAGGCTCTGCATCGTTCGGGCAAACCCGGCGGTGACCATCGGGTGCCGGGTGTTGTTGTTGGTCGATGCCGTTTGTATGCCGATGCGTTCGCTGACCGCACCCGCGGCCCCCGAGAGCGTCGCGACTTCCTTCTTGTTGTAGCGCTCGGAAATGAAGCACATGCCGAGGCCGAGGTCTTCAGCGTCGACGACTTCGCCGACGAGGTCGCGGGACGAATCCGCTTGGCCGGCCAGGGCGTAGAACCCGAGTTCGTCGAGCACCGTTGCGTCGGTATCGGTCATGGCCCGGACCTTAGCCTCGACGCCGCGCAGAGCGAGAAAGCCCCGGGTCGGGACGCAGCGTGTCGGCGGGGTCGAGATCGCGACCGATCGGCACGATGTCGTCGATGGCATCGAGTACATCGGCGTCGAGTGACACGTCGGCGCCGGCGAGCGAATCGGCCAGCTGTTCGGGCGTGCGTGGACCGATGATGACCGATGTGACGGCGGGGTGTTCGGTGACGAATGCCGTGGCGAGATGCGTGAGTGGGATGCCGGAGTCCTTGGCCACCGCCTCCAACGCTTCGACCGCTGCAATCTTGCCGGTGCCGACAGCTCGTTCGATGTTGTACCGATCGCCGTATCGGCCGCCACCGCGACCCGCCCGGCTGTCGGGGTCGACCTCGGCCTCGGGCTTGTACTTGCCGGTGAGCCAGCCGCCGTTGAGGGGAGCGTAGGTGAGCACGCCGATGCCGTAACGTTGGCACGTGGGCAAGACGCCGCTCTCGATACCGCGGTTGAGAATGTTGTAGATGCTCTGCTCTCCCCGCACCCTCGCGACGTTGCGATCGTCGCTGATGCGTTGCGCCTCGACGATCCATTCGGCCGGTGTCGCCGACATGCCGACGTAGCGGATCTTGCCATCGCGCACGAGCTGATCCATCGCCGACAGTGTGTCCTCGAGGTCGGTATTCGGGTCGACGCGATGCAGCTGATACAGGTCGATGTGGTCGGTCTGGAGGCGCCGCAGACTGTTCTCGACCTCCTGGATGATCCACCGGCGGCTGCCGCCCATGTGGTTCGGCTCGGCGTCCATAGGGAAGAACACCTTGGTGGCCAGGACGACATCGTCGCGCCGGCCCTTGAGCGCCTCACCGACGACCTCCTCGCTGTGGCCGCCGGAGTAGCCGTCGGCGGTGTCGATGAAGTTGATACCCGCATCGAGGGCGGTGTGAATCATCGACACGCACTCGGCGTCGTCGGTGTTGCCCATCGACCCGAACATCATCGCGCCGAGGCACTGCTTGCTCACCGACACACCCGTTCGACCAAAGATTCTGCGTTCCATGCGGTCGATCTTTGCACGAGTCGCCGCGTACGCACTGTTCCGACCGCGATCGCATCGATACCCTGACGCGATGTCGTTCGATCCAGCGCACCACCGCAACGACCCCGTCGCTGGGTCGAGAGGCGTTGGTTTCCTGTTGGCACCGGTGCTTCCCTATGCATTCGGTGCGCTACTCGTCAGTACCGACGACCGGATCTACGTGGGGATGGGACAGGGTCACATCGCGCGGATCTACCTGATCATCGGCGCCGTGTTCGGCGCTGCCGCCTTCGTGGCCGCAAGGCTCAGCCGTGCCGCTCGCGAGCGGCGAAAGTCGGCGCTCTACAAGTCGGCTGCCTGGACGCTCGTGGTCACCGGTTTCGGAGGGTTCTATCTCGCTTCCCACCTCTTGGTGGGCGGCAGCTGCGACGCGTTTACCTGCGGGTAGCGCCTATTTGCGTTTCTGGATGTTGGCCCATTCGTCGCGTAGACCGACGGTGCGGTGGAAGACCGTTGGATCGTCGAGGTCGGCGGCGAAGTAGCCGAGGCGTTCGAACTGCACGACCTGGCCGGGGGAGACGTCGAGCAGGGCCGGTTCGACCTTCGCTGCGAGGGTCTCGACCGACGCCGGATTGAGCGAGGCGAGTGGATCGGTTCCCTCGGAGCCGGGATGCGAATCGGTGAACAACCGCTCGTACAACTGCACGGTGGCATCGACGGCGTGGGCGGCCGAGACCCAGTGCATGGTGGCTTTGACCTTGCGACCGTCGGGAGCCTGCCCGCCCATGGTTTCGGGGTCGTAGGTGGCGTTGACCTGCACCACATTGCCATCGTCGTCGACGACCACATCGGTGGCGGTGATGAAGAACGCCGCCCGCAACCGAACCTCGCGTCCCGGTGACAGCCGGAAGTACTTCGGTGGTGGTTCGACCTTGAAGTCGTCGTGCTCGATCCACAGCTCACCGGTGAACGGCACCTGACGGGTCCCGTCGGCCTCGTTCTCGGGGTTGTTCACGGCGTCGACCATGACGACCCGGCCGTCGGGCCAATTGGTGATGACCACCTTGAGCGGCCGCAGCACGGCCATGCGGCGCTGCGCAGTGGCGTTGAGCTGCGTTCGCACGAACGATTCGAGCAATTCGATCTCGATCGTGCTGTTGTTCTTCGCCACGCCGACGTGGTCGATGAACGAGCGAATGGCAGAGGCGGGATACCCGCGACGCCGCAGGCCGCGCAGCGTCGGCATCCGCGGATCATCCCAGCCGTTGACCATGCCGTCCTCGACCAGCGTGCGCAGGATGCGCTTGGACATGACGGTGTGGGTGAGGCCGAGGCGAGCGAACTCGGTCTGCTCGGGCTTCTCGTAGGGCAATTCGAGCTGTGCGAGACACCAGTCGTACAGCGGGCGGTGCGCATCGAACTCGAGGGTGCACAGCGAATGCGTAACGCCTTCGAGTGCGTCGCTCTGGCCATGCGCCCAGTCGTAGGTGGGATAGATCACCCAGGTATCACCGGTTCGTACGTGATGCGCGCGACGGATCCGGTACAGCACCGGATCGCGCAGCTGCATGTTGTCGGACTGCATGTCGATCTTGGCCCGCAGCACACGAGTGCCGTCGTCGAACTCGCCCGCCTTCATTCGGCGGAGCAGGTCGAGATTCTCTTCGGCGGAACGGTCGCGAAAAGGGCTTTCGATGCCGGGCCTACCGAACCCTCCTCGCTGTTCGCTGATCGTGTCGCCGTCCTGGTCGTCGACGTAGGCCAAGCCGCGCGTCACGAGGCTCTCGGCCCACACATAGAGCTGGTCGAAGTAGTCGGACGCGAACTTGGGTTCCTCGGCGGGCACGTAGCCCAGCCACTCGAGGTCGGCCTCGATGCCGTCGACGAAGTCCTGATCCTCGGTTTCGGGATTCGTGTCGTCGAAGCGCAGGTTGCAGATGCCGCCGAAGTCGGCGGCGATACCGAAGTTCACAGCGATGGATTTGGCGTGCCCGATGTGGAGATAGCCGTTCGGCTCGGGAGGAAAACGCGTTTGCACGCGGCCCCGGAACTTGTCCGAGGCAATGTCGGCGGCGACCTTGTCGCGAATGAAGTCCGCCTTCGGAGTGGACGCTTCTGTGCTCTCGGCAGCCATCAGGAAATCTCGTCGAGGACGGTGGCCAGGTTGGCCACGGTGCGATCGATGTTGTGCAGCTTGTCGAGCCCGAAGAGCCCCAACCGGAATGTTTGGAAATCGTCACGCTCGCCAACCTGCAGCGGCACGCCGCCGGCGATCTGGATGCCGTTGGCTGCGAACTTGGCACCCGACTTGATGTCGGGATCGGTGGTGTAGCTGACCACCACTCCGGGGGCCCCGAAGCCCTCGGCCGCAACACTCGGGAAGCCCTTCGCCGCCAGGAGTTCGCGCACCGCTGCTCCCAACTGGATCTGCTCGTCCTTGACCTTGGCAAAGCCGTACTCGGCGGTCTCCATCATGACGTCGCGAAAGTCGGTGAGCGCATCGGTGGGCATCGTCGCATGGTAGGCGTGGCCACCGCCCTCGTAGGCGGCCATGATCTGTCGCCACTTC
>CBESNZ010000304.1:0-4237 GCA_965531045.1 uncultured Acidimicrobiales bacterium | reverse complement strand
TCGACGGTCGCGACACCGAGCCCGGCACCCGCCACGTTTGGATCCCCTCCGGAGGCGGTGATGCGGCAATCGTGGCGTATCTCCGCGTCCTGGTCGACTGCGAGTCGCCGCTGGCCCTGCGCATCGGCCGGGTCGTCACCCACGCCGATCATCGCGGGGAGGGTTTGGCGGCGCAGTTGGTGCAGCGGGTCGTCGGCTACGAGTTCGACCAGCTGGTTCTGGATGCCCAATCACCCCTGGTCGCCTGGTACGAGGCCCTGGGCTTCGCCGTCGACGGCCCGGAGTTCCTCGACGACGGCATCCCTCACGTGCCGATGCGACATTTATGACGCACTCGGTTTCATGACGCACTCGACACGTCGTCGCAGGCAACGCTCGTCCCTCGCATTGCTGCTCCTTTGGTGCCGATGCTGCACACCAAGGTGCCGTCCGGGCCTCCGTCTCCGGCCCTCGGTTTCATGACGCACTCGACGCTTCGTCGTTCCTCCTCGGGCGCCGATGCTGCACACCAAGGTGCCGAACCGCTCCTCATCCTTCGTCGCTCGGTTTCATGACGCACTCGGCGCTTCGTCGTTCCTCCTCGGGCGCCGATGCTGCACACCAAGGTGCCGAACCGCTCCTCATCCTTCGTCGCTCGCTCTTAGCTGTGAGCTGGCGCCTTGCCGACGTCAGCCACACCGGTTCGGGCAGCCAAGGCCTTCGGCCAGCAGGGCACTGATCGAAGCAACTATGTTGACGAAGCTCTGACTCTCAGACAGGGGCGTTTTCGCGCCAGCGAAAAGGCCGCAAGTGCCGAGGCCACCAGGCCGCAGGAACGACCGTCAGCGAAAAGGCCGTAAGGGCTTCAAATCGCAAAGCGATTTGAAACCGTCACATACGTCCCAGCAGATCCGTCTTCTTGGCTTGAAACTCTTCGTCTGTCAGCACGCCTTGTCGGCGCAGTTCATCGAGTTTGGCGATCTGTTCGGGTACCGAGAGTTCTGCGGCGGCTGTCGCAGGCGCGGCATTCTGACCGACCGCTCGGCCGATGCGATCGACTCGTCGCTGCTCGAAGCCCTCGACCATGCGGTAGATCTCTTGCTGGACCATGTGCGGCTTGCGGACGTCGGTGAATCGTTGCACGCCCGACTCGCTGGCCGATTCGATCGCCAGGTCACCGGCACCGATGATGCGCTCGAAGAGGCCCTGGTTGAAGAACACCGTGTTGATGCGGTCGAGCGGAATCTCGACGCCTTGCTTGCTGACGACCCCGGTCCGCGAAATGACCCGTTCGTTCGTCACCGTGAAATTGGTGGTGTTCCATTGGGCGTAGCGGAGCGCAAACCACGCGAGGCAACCCAGCACGACGACACCGATCAGGATTTTGAGCCAGTCCTGGTTTTCGACGGCGATCACGGCGATGATGCCGGCGATGATGGCGACCGACAGTCCCGCAGTCGGCGGCGCGATTGCCCACCAGTGCGGTCGAAGGTCCAACACGATCTCTTCGTCGGCGCTCAGTTGGTCGAGAGGGAATCCCATGGTCGGACAGCTTACGCGTTGGAGACCCAACCGTCAGCAAGGCATTGCCCGGCGCACTGTCCCACGGTGTCGGTAGTGTCTTCATCGTGGAGTCCTCCCCGCCCGATCAGCCCGTATTCGACGAACCTGCCTTCAACGAACCCGCCTTCGACCAAGCAACGCCCCTACAGAACGAGCCGATGCCGTTCGACATGCCCATGGGCTGGTCCGATGCACCGCCAGGTGAGGGCGGCGGCCAACACCTTCTCGAGAAGCTGAACGACGAGCAACGCGCGGCGGTCACCGCCCAGGCAAAGAGCCTGTGCATCATCGCCGGCGCCGGATCGGGCAAAACCCGCGTGCTGACCCGCCGCATTGCGTATCGATCCGCCACGGGCGACCTCGACCCGCGCAAGGTCCTCACCCTCACGTTCACCCGCAAGGCCGCCGGCGAACTCACGAGTCGGCTCCGCAGTCTCGGTTTACGAGACTCCGTTGCTGCGGGCACGTTCCACGGCATCGCCTACGCCCAACTGCGCTCGCGCTGGTCCGACAACGACGTGGCCGAACCCGAACTCCTCGACCGCAAGGTCGGATTCGTCGCCCGGCTCCTTCCCCGGCGGAGCGAGTTGCAGCCATTCGATCTCGTCAGCGAGATCGAATGGGCGAAGGCCCGCCGCATGCGACCCAGCGAGTACGTGGCGGGCGCCGCGAGGGTCGGCCGCCGGCCGCCGGTCGCCGCCGAGCAGGTCGCCGAGCTGTACGGCCGCTACGAGCAGCAAAAGGCCAGTCGCAACATGATCGACTTCGACGACCTGTTGATCCTCGCCCGCCGCGAGATCGAAGCCGACCCCAACTACGCCGAAGCCCAACAATGGCGACGTCGTCACATTTTCGTGGACGAGTTCCAAGACGTCAACCCGCTGCAGTTCGCCCTGCTCCAAGCGTGGATGGGGCCCGAATCCGACCTGTGCGTTGTCGGCGACCCTCGCCAGGCGATCTATGGCTGGAACGGAGCCGACTCCGCCTACCTCGACGAGTTCCCCGACTTGTTCTCGGGCGCCAAGGTCGTCGCGCTTTCCCACAATCACCGCTCGACGCCACAGATCCTCACGATGGCCAACGCCGTCCTCGGCCATCGGCAGAACCTCATCCCCACCCGGCCGTCGGGCCCGATGCCGGTCAGCCGGATGTTCGTCAACGACAACAGCGAGGCGCGTGGCATTGCCCGAACGGTTCGAGATGCGCGTCGGCCGGGTGCCCGGTGGTCCGAGCAGGCGGTGCTCGTCCGCACGAACGCCCAGGTCACCCTGCTCGAAGAGGCATTTCGGAAGGCCAAGATCCCGTTTCGATCACGAGGCGGCAAGGCGCTGCTCGACCGACCGGAGGTCCGGACGGTGATGAACGATCTACGGCGTGGCCGCCCGGACCTCACCGTGGCGTTGCTCGACGTCGAAGCGGCCGCGGCCGCACTCGGCGGTGGCGATCCCGCCGAGGCCACGAGCGATTCCGAAGCCGACGCGAACGCCAACATCGAAGAACGTCGGGCCAGCCTTCTCACCCTCGTCCGTCTCGGCAACGACTTCCTGGCGATAGACCCCGGTGGCGATGTCGGTCGCTTCTCGTCGTGGCTCCAACGAGCGGTCGGCAACGATCTTGCCGAGAGTGCCGACGGCGTCGACCTCGCAACGTTCCACAGCGCCAAAGGCCTCGAGTGGCCAATCGTGCACATCGGCGGGCTCGAAGAGGGGCTCGTACCGATCGGGTTCGCCAAGACCCCTGCGGCCCAGAAGGAAGAACGCCATCTCATGTACGTGGCGCTGACGCGGGCCGAGCATGCCCTCTACCTCAGTTGGGCCGAGCAACGAACCATCGGCCGACGCACCGCGAACCGGACCCCCTCGCCCTTCCTCAAGATCATCGAGGACACGATGGACCTCGTCGAGTCGGGCACACCGCTCGAAGAGGTCGGTTCCATGATCGCGCAACAACGGGCGGTGCTCGAAGAGCGTCGGCCGGCGAAACGATCGGCCAACGGTCCACGATCCGCCGCCGAGAGCGACCCGGCATTTACCGCGTTGAAGGCCTGGCGCATGAGTGTCGCGAAGGCTTCGAATGTGCCGGCGTACGTGGTGTTCAACGACGCCACACTCATCGCGCTCACCGAAGAGCGTCCGGGCAGTCTCGACGAGCTACTGACGGTGTCGGGCATCGGGCCGGTCAAGGCCAGCCGGTATGGCGATGCGGTGTTGGCCGTCCTCGCCGATGTCGACGCCTGACCCACGGTCATGACCGAACCGAACGACCCGATCGTCGATCCCGACGGCGTCAGCTGGACGTTCGACCACGACTTCCTGCAATCGAACTGGACCTGCATTTGGGACCGAGGCTGCGCGGGCATCGAGGCGCACGCGGCCCCGATCGCGCAACTCGGATGCTGCTCGCAGGGTGCCGAACTGCACGACGACGACGAGTTGCGCACGATCGCCGCCCTCGCCGCACTGCTCGAACCGGAAGAGTTTCAATTCCATGCCGAGGCCGCAGCCGGCGGCATCGTCGCCGACGATCGCAACGAATACGACCGACAACAGACCCGCCGAGTCGACGGCGCCTGCATCTTCTTGAACCGACCCGGCTTCACCGGCGGCGCGGGGTGCGCACTCCACCGCGGTGCGACCGAATTCGACGAGCCACCCATGGATTGGAAGCCGTCGGTCTGTTGGCAACTGCCCCTCCG
>CBESNZ010000303.1:0-4287 GCA_965531045.1 uncultured Acidimicrobiales bacterium | reverse complement strand
GGCCAGAGCACCGGGAGAGGCGACGTCGTTCAGAATTCCGGTCAGTCGCCGTCCGCCGATGCGAGTGAGAATTCGGGTCGCGACGTCTCGTAGTTCGTCTTCGAGTTCGCGAATGGTTGCCGTGATTTCGCCGTCGACAATCTCTGTCGCCTCGACCAGCAGGGCGGCAGAATCGGCGTCGACGGTACCTTGGCCCGCACGAGCCCGACCGATGGCCCGAATGACGACGGCATCGGTACCGTCGCGCTGTTCGACCCGCGCGATCGTCCCGACGGACGCATACTCGTCGCCCTGTCCGGCCGGCCGGCTGTCTGGTCGAATCGGAACGAGCAGCAGTTCTTGGTCGGCCGCGAGCGCCGCGTCGACGGCGTGTCGCGCTTCATCGGACTCGACCTGGATGGTGACGACCATCTCGGGAAAAACCACACCATTACGGAGGGGAAGTAGGGGCAGCGTTCGGCTGCCGGTTGGTCGATTTCCAGTGGAGGTGGTCATGAGCGCCCTTTCCGAGTCTCAAACTGACGGGTCTGCGCCGAATTGTTGACAAACAATGATTACATCATTACAACTACGTACAGTAAGCGCTACAACGGCGTTTCCCACCGCGGAATTCCCCCCGCTCTCCTCGAAAGCTGTGACATCCATGACACGGACCGCCAACTTGAGCGACGACATCCGCGCGTTCTTCTCCCAGAAGATCCCTGAGGGCTGGTACGCCGATGCGGTGACCATCACCGTGGACCGGGACGAGATCATGGTGTGCGGACCGCTCGAGGCCGCAGGAGACCCGCAAACGTTCCGTGAGGCAACTCGTGATGCGCGGGTGACAATCGCCCGTCAGGCCGAACATCGCTACGAACGCAAGGTCAGCTGGGCCGTCGTGCAGGACGGCATCGAGAGCCGGTTCAGCCCGGCCGCGGTACCGGCGATGACTCGCCTACGAATGGAGGAACGCCAGGTGCTCGACACCCTGATCGAAGGCGGCATCGCCCGGAGTCGCAGCGAGGCCTTGGCGTGGTGCGTCCGTCAGGTCGGCGAGGCGCAACAGGAGTGGATGGATGAGCTGCGAGACGCGGCGGCCGAAGTCGAACGCATCCGCACCCGCGGCCCGCAACCCAAACGCCCCTAAACCCAAGATTTGTGAGGGATTTCGGGGTTGGGAACCCCGAAATCCCTCACAAATCTCGCGTTAGGTGCGGTCGAGCCAGCGGTCGGCGGCTTTGAGGCGGCCACGCAACTGCTGCACCGTCGCTTCGGTGATTCGGCTGATACCGGCATCACGGTTGAGCTGACTGTTCACCTCGGCGTGGGACATACCGGTGGAGCGCACGAGTTCGAGCACGCGGGACGCGTTGAAGTCGCGGAGTTCCTTTTTGTCCTCCTTGCGGGTGCGCAGGCCGGCGAGCCCATCGGGAATGCCCCCGGAGAACCCAGCGGCCGCTTCGTTGCGGCCCGGCAGGGGTGGCGGCGGGGCGAGATCGACGGGATGCCCTTCGAGGTCGCCGGGAAGCGGCCCAAATTCTTCGTGGGGATCCAGGCCGTCATCGGGCGGAGCATCGCTGATGACCGACGACGAAACGGCCGCGAAGAGCGACATCTGTTCCTTTTCGTCGGCCGCCTTGAACGGATCGTCGAATTCTCCGAGCTCCTCGCGACGGCGATGTCGCTGTTCGACGCTGTGGCGACGGGCGACGGCGATATTGATCGCATGCGAACGCAGACGAGGGTCGTCGGGGATGTACATATACGCGCGCTGCTGACGCAGACCGAGGGTCCAGCGGGCGATACGGCCGACGGCCTGGCGGAAGAACATGGGCGTGCTCGTCGTGCTGGCGAACACCGCCAAGCGCAGCCGTGGGATATCGACGCCCTCGCTGATCATGCGGACGGCGACGATCCACTCGTCGTCGCTGGTGGCGAAGTCGGCGATGAGATCGCTGGCCTTCGGATCGTCCGACAACGCGACCTTGGCCTTCACGCCATGGCGTTTGCTGAGCATCTGGGCGATGCCGCGGGCATGCTCGTGATCGGTGGCGATGACCAACCCGCCGGCGTTGGGGTGCTCGCGTCGAACCTCGAGTAGACGCTGGTGCGCATGATCGAGCACCGTCGGCAACCATTGCCCTTCGATGCTGAGCGCCGTGCGCAGCCGGCCGCCCCACTCGGTCTTCAGCAGGTCGGTGTCGAAGGTGCCCTCGACCTGTTCGCCGTCGGCGTTTATCCATTCCATGTGTCCGTCGAAGCGCGGGAAGAAGACCGGCCGAACCACACCACCGTCGGCCAAGGCTTCGCCGTAGCCGTACTCGTAGTCGGGAACAGCATCGCCGTAATCGCCGAATGAGTAGTTCACGAACGGTATTGGGTTGTCATCGGTGCGAAACGGTGTGCCCGACAGCAGCAGCCGACACGACGCGAGATCGAACGCATGCTTCACGCCATCGCCCCACGCACGATCATTGGCCGCATGGTGGATCTCGTCGAGGATGACCATGCCGCCGGTGCACAATTTGCGAAGGACCCCCGCGGAACTCGCGGCTTGGCTGTAGGTGACGGCGATGCCGTGCATGTCCCCCGGCAGGCGACCGTCCGATGCAGCCCAGTCGGGGTCGATGTGGAGACCGAATCGCAGCGCAGCCTCTGACCATTGGCGCTTGAGGTGCTGGGTGGGCACGACGATCACGATGGGGAGTTGCTCGCCCCGTAGACGCTGCCGGGTTGCGGCCAACGCAAACGTGGTCTTGCCCGCGCCCGGACACGCGACGGTCATGAACGTGTCGGGCCGTTGCGTTTCGAAAGCGGTGAGCGCCTCCTTTTGCCACGACCGAAGCGAGACGCTTCGTGACATCGACTACCGCCCGCTCGGCGGTGACGGCCGCGTTTCGGAAGATCGGGGAAGAGTCACGGCTGCGCATCGTAGGCGCGCGATTCGTCGCGCGTACCCACCCTCGCTGAGAAACCTGGCACACCGTGATCGCACCCCCTCGTGCCCCCCTAGTGTCCTTGGTATGCGTCATGTGGTTTGGTTGGTTGCGGCACTTGCCCTTGCTGCATGTGCGGGCGATTCCCGCGAAGGCAGCGTCGTGCTCTTGGAGGACGTCGAGTCGCCGGCGGCGATGGCGGCCCTACCGGGCGGGGGATTCGCCTATGCAGAGCGTCTCACCGGCGTGGTGGTCGCAGTCGACGCCGACGGCCGGAACCCGCGCCCGGTGATCGACCTCGATGTGTCGACCAGGGGTCAGCAGGGAATTCTGGGTTTGGTCGCCGATTTCGAGTCCGACCGTCTGTTTGCCGCGTGGACCACCCCCGACGAGCAGCTGGTCGTCGGGCGCATCGACGCCGGGGAGGCCGCAATTGTGTGGGAGGGCTTCGTCGCCAGCGACGGCGCCAACGGCGGTCGGTTGGCGTTGCTTCCCAACGGGCGGTTGGTCCTCGGTGTCGGCACCTTGCGCAACAGCGCTCGGGCATCGGAGTCCGACGAGGTCAACGGCAAGATGCTGAGTATCGACCCGGCTGGGCCGAGTGACCAAACGCCGGTCGTACTCTCCAGCGGGTGGAACAACCCCTACGCGTTTGCGGTAACGCCGAGCGGCGATCTTTGGGTTGCCGACAACGACCCCGGGGCCGCGGACGAGCGGCTCACCCGTGGCGACCGGGGTGCCGATGTCGAGAACGAACCCGAGTTCGTCACGTCGCTTCCGGCGACCACCGCTCCGGCGGGGATGGTGGCCATCAGCGACACCGAGTTGTGGGTGTGTGGCTATGTGAGCCGCTCGATGCTGCGGTATCGCATCGACGATGCCGGCGCGGCCGAACGCTCCGGCACGGTCACCGCCGATTGCCAGCTCGATGTCATTCGGCTCCTCGATGGCAGCGTCGTGTTCTCCACCGAGACCGACATCCGGGCGATTCAGCCGTAGCGGTTCTTTCGCAGGGGAAGCAGCTAGAGGAGGTCGAGCACCTCGGCCCACCCGCCGTCCTCCGGCGCACCGATGAGGAAATTGGCCGCGTCGATGGCCGATTGGTCGCCGCTGCTCACGGCAACGCCAACATCGGCGGCTTCGAGCATCTCGGGGTCGTTGCCGCCATCGCCGATGGCGATGACTCGACACTCGGTTAATGCGTGAACGGCTCGGTAGGCCTGCACGCCATTCCATTTCGAAACGCCCGGCGGCTGCACCATGATCGACCAGTTGTCGTAGAGGTAGTCCGGATAGAAGGTCGGCACGACGCCTGCGATCGTCGTGAGGGCGTCGGCTGCCGGCTGCAATCGATCTTTTTCGATACCGA
>CBESNZ010000302.1:0-4339 GCA_965531045.1 uncultured Acidimicrobiales bacterium | reverse complement strand
GTGCCTGCTTCCACTCGTTTTCGGGCTGTGCTGGGTTTTCGGACGGTGTTTGGTTTTCGGGCTGTGCTGGATTTTCGTGCGGTGCTGCTCGTGGCGCTGGTCGCCGCTGCTTGCACCTCGACCACACCCGACGCCGCGGCCGGGCCGGCGGTGCAACGGCAGGTGCCTGGCGTCGCGTTCGCCGAGATCGACGATGCGCTGTCGATAGGCGTCTTCGTCGACCAGACGGGGCCGTACGCAGCGGGAGACCTTGCGTTGTTGCGCGGCGTCGAGGCCGAGGTTGCCCGGGTGAACCAGTCCGGCGGGGTCAACGGCGTACCGCTGGCATTGGCCACCTACGACAGCCATGGTGACGTCGGCGAGTCGTTGGCGGCATACCGACGGATGCGCAACATCGATGTGGCGTTTGTCATCGTCGGCTGCGACCCAGAGATTGCCCGGGCATTGAGCGCCCGCAGCGGGAATGATGCCGCCCTGGTGGTGGCCGCATGCCCGTCGTCACCGATCGGCGAGGACGCCGAACGGACCTTCGACCTCGGCGCCGGTCATGACGAGCTCGGCGAGGCACTCGCCGCGGTCGCCGTCGCATCGAGCTGGCAGCGAATCGCCGTGGCGAGCACGTTCGACGACTCCGACTCGCGCCGGCGCTGCGACGCAGCTTCCGACGCATTCACCTCCGACGGAGCGCAGGTCGTCGGGCGCTACGACGTTCCCGCAGAGGGCGACGACTTGGCTGCTCGGCTGGCCGAGCCGGAGGGGGCCGTCGACGGGGTGTTGGTGTGCGTCGCACCGGGGACCGCCGTCGAGATCGCCAACACGTTGCGGTCGGCGGGTTCGGTGCCCGTGGTGTTCTCCATCTCCTCGGCCGAATCGCTGTTCGTGACCGGCGATGCCGCCGTGCTCGACATCGGTGTAGTGACGCCGGTCGTCGCACCGGCCGAACGCCTGGGCCTGGCGTCGGGCGCCGCTGCGGTCGAGGTCCTGGTCGCCGGTATCGGTGCCGTGGACGGTCGCCCCGAGGTCGGGACCGTCGCCGAGGCGCTGCTGTCATTCGGTGCGATAGATACGCAGATCGGGTCGGTCGGGTTCGCCCCGGAATCCGGTCGCCGCGTCGACGTTGGATTCTCCTTGCTCAAGACCACCGGCTTCGGACCGCTGGTGGTCGGAACCTGGACCGCAGCAGCAGGTGCTCCCTCGTGGTCGGGGCCAGTAGTATCAGCCGCGACAACGACCGGCGCGCCCGCTCTCGAGAGCGACGAGCCGTAGAGGGACTTTCGTGGAAATCGCAGATTCTGTACTCGACCTCATCGGCAACACCCCCATGGTGCGGCTCGCTCGGCTTGGCGCCGACCTGCCATGTCCCGTGATTCTCAAGGTCGAAATCACCAATCCGGGTGGCAGCTCAAAAGACCGGCCGGCCGTCGCGATGATCGACGCTGCCGAAAAGGCGGGGTTGCTCAAACCCGGAGGCACGATCGTCGAACCGACGTCGGGAAACACCGGGGTTGGCCTGGCTATCGTCGCCGCGCAGCGCGGGTACAAGTGCGTGTTCGTCATGACCGACAAGGTCAGCCCGGAGAAGGTCACGCTGCTCCGTGCCTACGGTGCCGAGGTGGTCGTGTGCCCGGTGGCGGTCGAGCCGAGCGACCCCGAGTCCTATTACTCCACGGCCGAGCGGCTGGTCAACGAGATTCCCGGCGCCTACCGGCCCAATCAATACGACAATCCGGCCAACCCCCAGTCGCACTACGACTCGACCGGGCCCGAGATCTGGCGTCAGACCGACGGCAAGATCACCCACTTCGTCGCCGGTGCCGGTACCGGCGGCACGATCAGCGGCGTGGGTCGATACCTGAAAGAGCAGAATCCCGAGGTCAAGGTGATCGCGGCCGATCCGGAGGGTTCTGTGTACTCCGGCGGCTCGGGTCGTCCCTACTTGGTCGAGGGTGTCGGCGAAGACTTCTGGCCGACCACCTACCACGCCGACCTGGTCGACGGGACGATCGCCGTCTCCGATGCCGACTCGTTCCTCACCGCCCGCCGGGTCTCGCAAGAAGAAGGACTCCTGATCGGGGGGTCGTGTGGGACCGCGGTGTACGCAGCGCTCGAGTTGGCCGAGGGCCTCACGGCCGACGACATGGTCGTCGTCCTCATTCCCGACTCCGGGCGCGGCTACCTGTCGAAGGTGTTCGACGACGATTGGATGGAGGGCTTCGGCTTCCTCACCAAGGGCGATGGCCCCACGGTCGGCGATGTCCTCGATCAGCGCGACCGCGACAATCCGCCACTGATCTACGTCCGGCCGGGTTCGAGCGTGCGCGACGCGGTTCGCACCATGCGCGACGCCGGGGTGAGCCAACTGCCCGTGGCAAAAGGTGACATGCCGATCGCGGCAGCCGAGGTCATGGGGTCGGTCACCGAGCTTCGCCTCATGGAGTCCACCTTCGAAGACGAGTCGGTGCTCGACAAGCCGGTCGACGATGTGATGGGTGCACCGCTGCCAACGATCGGCGCCGGACAGGGCGTCGAGCTCGCGGTTGAAATGTTGGAGCATGCGCCGGCGTTGTTGGTTCTCGACGGAGGGCGACCACGCTCGATCGTTTCTCGTACCGACGTGTTGTTGTTCTTGTCCCCGGGCGATTGATCCTGCGGACAACCGCCTTCACCAAAAGAGCACGCACCCAAAGAGCCCGAAGTAGCAGAGCCCGAAGTAAAGAGCCCGCAGTAGAAGATATGGAGGCCCCGTGGCCGACGATGAATTCGCCAACGCCGAGCAGTACGGCTTCGAGACCCGGGCCATCCGTGCGGGACAACCCCACGACTCCGCCACCGGTGCGGTGGTCACCCCGATCAGTTTGGCGACCACTTACGCCCAACTCGAAGTCGGTGAACATCGGGGCTTCGAGTACTCGCGCACCGGCAACCCGACCCGAGCGGCGCTCGAGGCCCAACTCGCCTCTCTCGAGCGTGCGACCTACGGTTTCGCCTTCGCCAGTGGCATGTCGGCAACCGACGCATTGTTGCGCCAGCTTCGCCCCGGCGATCACCTGATCCTCGGCGACGACGCATACGGCGGAACCTTTCGGCTGATCAGCAAGGTCATCGCACCGATGGGTGTCGAGTGGACCGCGGTCGACCTCACCGACATCGACGCACTCGCTGCCGCGTGGCAGGACAACACAAAGCTGGTGTGGATCGAAACCCCCACCAACCCCTTGCTCACCGTGGTCGACATCGAGGCGGCCGCGTCGGTCGCCCATGACGGCGGCGGTCTGTGCATCGTGGACAACACGTTCGCCACGCCGTATCTGCAGCAGCCGCTCACCCACGGGGCCGACGTCGTCGTGCACTCGACCACCAAGTACGCCGGCGGCCACAGCGACGTCGTCGGCGGTTTCGTCGCGCTGAGCAACGAGGCCGTGGCGGAAAAGTTGGCGTTCTTGCAGAATGGCGTCGGCGCAGTGCCGGCCCCGTTCGATTGCTACATGACGATGCGAGGGTTGAAGACCCTGGCGGTACGGATGGACCGCCATTGCGACAATGCCGAGGCGATCGTCAAGCTGCTGGTGGACCACCCGGCGGTCGATCGGGTGCTCTATCCCGGCCTCGAGACGCATCGTGGTCACGAGGCCGCCACGCGGCAGATGAAGAAGTTCGGTGGCATGGTCTCGTTCACCGTCGCCGCCGGCCGCGACGCCGCTCTGAGGCTGGCCGCCGGCACCAACGTGTTCACGTTGGCCGAGTCGCTCGGCGCGGTCGAGTCGCTCATCGAACATCCGGGGGCGATGACCCACCTGTCGACCGCCGGATCGGCACTCGAGGTTCCGGACAATCTCATCAGGCTGTCGGTCGGTCTCGAGTCGGTCGACGACCTCACATCGGATCTCGGCGCGGCCCTCGATCGCGTCGGATAGTGCAGGCGTCGGTGGCGGGCTGGTGATCTCGCTGAGAGGCACCGAAACGGTACGGTGCTCGGTGTGCCGTCCAATCCACTGAACCCAAGCTCGTCCGGCATGCCGGCAAGTCCGCCGACGTCCGGACCGCCGGTCGCCTGGCCCGCCGAGACCAGCACACGTCAATCGGGATCGAACCTGCCGCGTCCGCCCTCGCCGCCACCTATCGATCGGTTCAACAAGCAGCTGTGGTTCGCCGCGATCGGAGGTGCGGTGCTGGTGGCGATCGGCGTATTCATCGCGGCCCAGATCTCGTCGGATTCCTCGATCGTTGTCGACGCCGCGCCGCAGGTCGCCACGGCTGCCTCCGACGGCGGCGAAGATGCGAACCCCGGGCAGTCCGATACGTCGGTGCCCGACGCCACCCAACCAGACGCCACCCAACC
>CBESNZ010000301.1:0-4349 GCA_965531045.1 uncultured Acidimicrobiales bacterium | reverse complement strand
GTCGTCGGAGGGGGCTCGGTCCGCGGTGGCGCCGTCGTCGGTGTCACGGTGGTCGGTGCGACGGTTGGCGGTGCGACGGTGGGTGGCACGGTTGTGGGGGCCACCGTCGTCGGTGGTTGGCTTGTCGGAGGGATCGTTGTGGGGGCGGCGGTCGTCGAAACACGGTTTGGCGGGACCGTCGTCGACGTGGTCGTCGTCGGAGCGACCGACGGTGGCGGAGGTTTGGTGGTCGACGAGACGCTCGATTCGGGCGGGGCGACAACGGTGGTGGAGGTCGCCGGAGCATCGGGTGCGGTCACGTCCGACGGGATGAGACGGGTGGCGAGGCCTGCAGTGGTCGCCGGGCTCAGGTCGAATGTCGTCGCCGGGGCGCTGGTCGGCGCGGCGAACGCAAGTGGGAATGTCGGTACGGTTGTCGATTCCGCGACGGTGGTCGTGGCCGGATCCGGGTCTGGGGTCTCTGCGGCGGTGAGCGGTCCCATCGCCGCGACCATCGCGCTGAACGCAGTGACCGACACTCCGCCCGCGGCCAGGCGCGACCGGGTGGCGGCGTATTTGCGCGGTGATCTCGGCAGAGAGGGCATACCGTTCTCTTTCGCCACTTTTCGCCGGAAAGATGAGCGGTAGGGACGGATTTCACCTGCGGATGCGCAGCTTCTGGTCGGGGACCGTGCCGCCGGGCTACCTTCTCTTCCATGTCTCCATCGCAAGCAAATGAGCCGTTTGACACCCCGAACGCTGCCGACATCCCGACGATCACCACGATGCATGTGTCCGCCCTCGAGCAATCCGACGACGACGCCGTCTGGGTCGGCGCCGGTATGCGTCAACTGCTGTTTCAAACCGTGGGCCGCAAATCGGGCAAGACCCACACGGTGACGTGTCCGTACTGGGTCGACGCGGGCGGCGATCGCATCGTCGTGGCATCGTTCGCCGGCCAACCCAAGCACCCCGCGTGGTTTCACAATCTGGCCGACAAAGAGGCGAACCCACAGGTTCTGTGTCGAGAGAAACAGCATGTCTGGTGGAGTGATGCGCAGGTTCTCGAGGGAGCCGACCGGGCCGAAACCTGGGCGGCGCTCACCGCCGACCGACCCTTTTACAACGACTATCAGGCAAAATGCGATCGAACGATTCCGCTGATTCGGCTTCCCGAGACCAGCGCAGGTGAGTGGCCGACGTCAAGCGGGTGACAGGGGGAGAGCGGCACCGTTCTCCGGTACGTTCGGCTTCGACGTCGGTCGGGCCGCAGCGTTGGCTGGAGTCGGCCATTTCCGGTGCAAGGACGTAGGCTGCATGCCTGTGACCGCCACCGACTCCACCCCCGCTGTCGTCGCCGCCACTGCTGTCGCGCCAAGTACCGAAGCAGAGCGCACGTTCAGCGTGTCGATTCTCATCTCCGCGACGCGTTGTCTGCTCACCTACATCGTGTTTCCGTTTCTCTTGCCGTTTCTCGGGCTCGCCGATCGCGTCGGCCCGGCGTTGGGCTTGGTGATCGGCGTGGTGGCCATCGCCGCAAACGTGTTCAGCATCCGCCGGTTCTGGCGAGCCGAGCACCGGCTACGCAAACCGATCACCGCCGTCCACCTGGCGGTTATTGCGTTGCTCCTGGTGCTCGTCGGTCTCGACATCAGCAACCTCTAGTACACGGTCTCTAGGTCTGCTTTTTCTTCTTGCGAGCGAGGACGTCGTCGATCGAGGCCGCGGGTGGAACAAAGAGGTGCCAATGGCCGGAGCGCAACTCGAAGCGGTACCACTGATGGTCGGCGCCAAATCGGTACTGCATCTTGTCGGCCACGGTGATGGTATTGGCAGCGACCCGCACCGATGATTCGCGCCGGCCGCTGTCGATGATGGTCTGTCGTGCCTCTTCCATGATCGCTGCGGCGGGGTACCAGGCGGGGGCATCGAGGAGCTCGAGGCCGGAAGGACCTGCGGTTTCCCAGGCGGTCGCCAGAGAGATCACCCGCGGTGCATCGACATCGATGAGTTTGGCGAGTTCGATGATGCGCGAGGAGCCGACATGGCCGACCGCGCGGCGAGCGAGGTCGACGTCGATAGCGAGACCGAGTCGAGAGTCGGCAACGCCCGCCGACATCTCCCACGCCCGCTCGACGGCATCGATGGCGAGCTCGCGTAGGGCAGCCTCGTCGACGTCGCTGTCCACGGGCGGGGCGGTTCGGGGCCAGCCGGTCAGGGCGCCAGGGACGGCCGCAACGGCCGGGACCTTCGGTAGCTGCTCGAGCGGTCGGCTCGGAACCCCGGCCGCCGAGGCGACGACGGATCGCTCTGGTTCGGATGCGTCGTCGGCGTCGAGCGGGCCGGCTTCTTGGCGACGTAACGTTCGGTGCTGGTCGACGACGTCGCGAACGGTGCGCCCCCGAAGGAGCAGCAACAACGGGGGGGAGGCCGCGATCGGTCGTGCGGCTGCGATCGCCAGGGCGAGAACGTGGCGACACGGATCGGGTTCGTCGCAGGTGCAGGTTCCGTGCAGCTCACCGGCGTCGGGAAGGACGTCGAGATCGTGCCGCCGAAGAGTGCCGTCGAGGTCGACATCGAGATCGTCGGCGAGCAACGTCGCAAGGTGTGTCGCCTTGGCCCCGACTGCGTTGACGGCGGTACTCCATTGGCCGTCGGTCCACGGTGAAACGGAGACGGACATGTCGTTGAACGCATCGTCCGGGCGTCGGTAGCGACCGCTGATGCGGCCGTTGGCGATGGCGAGATCGACGATGAGGCGCTGGCCGATCGCCCGTTGTGCGACCGGCACGGTGGATTTGTCGTTGCCCGCCCAACGGCTGATGGTTTCGATCCACGCCTCGGCGAGGTCGGCCATGCGCATGGGCTTCGCCACGACGATGGTCATGCGGAACCACCCGCGAGCGATACGAGGTCGGCCAGTTCGGTGTTGCTGAGCTCGGATATCCAGGCTTCGCCGCCACCCACGACCGCTTCGGCCAGTTGCCGCTTGCTCTCGAGCACGGCACCGATGCGGTCTTCGAGCGTGCCGCCGCACATCATGCGGTGCACCTGCACGGGACGGTCCTGGCCAATGCGCCACGCGCGGTCGCTGGCCTGGTCTTCGACCGCCGGGTTCCACCATCGGTCGTAGTGAATGACGTGGGTCGCCTGCGTGAGGTTGAGACCGGTGCCACCCGCCTTCAGCGAGATGACGAACACATCGATGCCCCCGGCCTGAAACTCGTCGATCATGGGCTGGCGCTTCACCACTGGCACCTTGCCGTGCAGGAACAGGGTGGTCATGCCGTTGTCCTGGAAATGGCGTTCGAGCAAATGGCCCATTTCGACGTATTGGGTGAACACGAGGGTCGAGTCGCCCTCGGAGACGATCACCTCGAGGAGTTCGTCGACTGCGGTCAACTTGCCCGAGCGGCCGCGTAGCTCGCCACCGTCGGCCAGGAAGTGGGCCGGGTGGTTACAGATCTGCTTGAGGGCGGTGAGCAGGCGTAGTACGAGTCCGCGTCGGGCGATACCTTCGGCGACGCCGATGTCGGCCAGGATCTCGTCGGCGACGGATTTGTACAGTGCCGATTGCTCCGTCGAGAGCTCGACGATCTGATCGGTTTCGGTCTTCGGGGGAAGTTCAGGTGCGATCGAGGGATCGGTCTTTCGTCGCCGCAGCACAAACGGCGCGATGAGGCGGGCGAAGGCCCCGGCCACCGCGTCGTCCTGGTTGCGTTCGATCGGGATCGCGATGTCGCGACGGAACCTTGCCAACGGTCCGAGAAGCCCGGGGGTGGTCCAGTCGAGGAGCGCCCAAAGGTCGGCGAGCCGGTTCTCGACCGGCGTGCCGGTGAGCGCGAAGCGGGTGCGGGTCGGGATGCGTCGCAGCTCTTTCGCGGTGAGCGACAACGGATTCTTGACGACCTGTGCCTCGTCGGCGACAACGAGCCCCCACGCCACCTCGGAAAGCGTGTCGGCGTCACGCCGAATAACGCCATAGGTGACGACCACGATTTCGTTGGACGCGACATCGTCGAGCGATCGTTCTGCACCGTGGAACCGACGGATCGGCACGGTCGGGGCGAAGGTGGCGGCCTCCCGCTCCCAGTTGCCGATCAGGGTGGCCGGGCACACCACGAGAGTGGGGCCGGGTTGCTCGTCGGCCATGGAAAGGTGCAGTGCAAGTACTTGAATCGTCTTGCCGAGACCCATGTCGTCAGCGAGCACACCGCCCAGCCCGAGCTGGGTCATCTCGTGCAGCCACGCCAAGCCGCGTTCTTGGTACTCGCGCAACGTGCCGTTGAGGTCGTCGGCGCTCGGGGCTGCGCTAGATTCGAGAGCGAGCAATCGTTCGGCCAAGGCGGCGATTGGGCCGCGAACCTCGG
>CBESNZ010000300.1:0-4365 GCA_965531045.1 uncultured Acidimicrobiales bacterium | reverse complement strand
ACAAGATCACGCCGAGCGCGAAGTTCGGCATCGCCACCAGACCAAAGGTGAAGACCGTCGACGCCGTATCGACAGGACGGTTGGCGCGCGACGCGGCCCATACCCCCCACGGAATAGCGATGACCACGGCCATCACCAGTGCCATCGACGCGAGCAGTATCGACTTGGGTAGGCGTTCCCGCATGACCTGGGTGACCGGCAGTCGGGTGGCAAACGAATCGCCGAAGTCGCCGGTGAGCACGTCGCCAAGCCAGAGGCCGTAACGAACCGGCAGTGGCTTGTCGAGATTGAATTGCTGCCGTGCTGCCTCGACCTGATCCGCCGAAGCGGGGTCGTCGATTGCCGGGCCGACGATGTTGAAGAGGGGGTCACCGAGCAGGTTCATTGCACCGAACGTGAGCATGCTCACGGCCAGCAACATGCCGGCCAACGTGAACAGGCGCTGCACCAGCATTCGAACCATCGATGTCCCCCTCGTACCGTGTTGTCTTGTTCGTTTGATTTGTCGGGTCGCCTTGTCGGGTTAGCGCAACCCGTCGGGCCGACGAGCTAGCCGAGCCACATTTCTCGAAGTTGCGTGCGACCGCTCTCGAGGCACAGAAGCGCATCACCCTCGGCTGAGGTCGCACCACACAGGTTGTGGACGTCGTTCGAGTAGCCGTACTGCCAGATCGTGTGGTTGATGAACACGTACGTGAACGCTTCGTTGAGGTTCTGGGAGATCTCTTGCTGGATCTCGATGAACCGCTCTTCGGAAACGCCCGAGTCGCCTTCGAGGACCAACACGTCGCGAGCCTCGTCGCAGTACCGAGGCCAGTTGATGGAGATCGCGTTGATCGTCCGACACATGATCCAGACCTTGTCGCGGCTTGGATTGACCGCACCGAACTGACGCCAGGTCACCACGTTGTAGGCCGAGAGTGCGGTCTGCTGAATGTGGTCGTTCTCGAACAGCTGATCGAACGTGACATTGAAGAACTCGGACCAGCCCTCGTCACGCAACAGATCGGCAATGCGATCCTGGACCAACGAGGGACCGGAATACTGGAACTCCATGTTGATCTTGCCGTCGGTGCAAGTAGGTGCATCGAGCACGGTGTTGATCTCCGTGCCCTTCTCGGCGCAGTATTCGTCGACCAATGGCCCGGCGAGTTCCGGCATGTCGTTGAGCTGCACGATGTCGGGATTGAAGTAGGGCGAATCTGGCGTGAACATCTGGTTCGCCGGACGGTTGATGTTGTCGGTGATGATCTCGTTGTACGCCTCGATCGGCGTGGCATAGGTCAGCGCCTGGCGGGCCCGGATGTCGTCGAACGGCGGCACCGCGGTGTTGATCATCACGAACGACTCTTCGGTCTGATCGTCGAACTGCACTTGGATGTCGCCGGCGTCGCTCGCATCTTGCAGTTCGGGAAGCGACAGTGCGTCGGTGCCGTGCATCATGTCGAGATCACCGGCAAGGAGTTGGTCGAGGCGCTGATCGCCGTCGGGAACGGGGTAGAACTCGACCGCATCGAGCCAGATCTCGTCCTGTACGACCCCGATACCCCACCAGTCGTCGTTGCGCACGAAGACCGTCTTGTCGTCGAGTGCTCGACTGTCGAGCTTGAAGGGACCGGTGCCGATCGGCGACTGGTCGAGGGCCGGGTCTGCCGCTGCGGCTTCGATCCAGGTCGGCGATGCGACCATGCCGAGCTGGCCGGTGAGCGAGAACGGGAAGTTCGCGTCGGGATCGAGCAGGTGGTATTCGACCGTGAGGTCATCGACCTTCACGATGCCCCCTTCTTCGGGATAGAAGGGCTTCACGGCGTTGCCGACCAACAGGTTGCTGTAGGCGGAGTTGAAGTTGACGAGAAGGGCATCGGCGTTGAGCGGCGTGCCGTCGTGGAAGGTGACCCCTTCGCGGAGGACGACCGTCCAGACGGTGAGATCCTCGTTGGGCTCGATCGACTCGGCCAGGTAGGGCACGACCTCACCGCTGGGGGTATTGGCGGTGATCGTGTCGTAGACGCTGATGCCCATCCAGAGACCCGGGGCGGAAAGCGAGCTCGTGGTGGGGTTCACTCCGTTGACCTCAGCGGTCGTACCGATGCGCAGCACGCCGCCCTTGACCGGCGCAGTTTCGGTGTCGTCGGTGGGGGTCGGCGCAATGGTGCCGGCGACGGCATCGGTTGCGGTCGGGGCATCGGTGCCATCGGTCTGGGTGCTGTCGTCGCCGCCGGTGGTGCCGGAGGTTTCCCCGTCACCGCTCGAGCCGCAGGCCGAAGCGAACAGACCGAAGGTAAGGAACAACGCCAACAGGCGCCACATGATGGATTTGGGTGCGAACACATTTCCCCCTGGAAAGTGACAGGCGTCACGCGGTTTGGTTTACAAGGATTGAACACTAGAGCAAGCGGCGCAAGTCGACGCAACCCCATCGCGAGAATGTACGAATCTGACGGGTCGTCAGGTTTCGGGCGGTCGGCTACAGTCCGCCTACGAGGCGTCGATTGACGCCACCACTCGCTGCGACGCAATACGCGCTCGCCCGATCACCGAGGTGAAGCCATGTCCGACCAAACGCTCGATGTCGTATTCCGCGGCGGCACGGTCATCGACGGCACCGGCACCGCCGGCCGCATAGCTGATGTCGGCGTCGCCGACGGGCGCATCGCCGTCGTCGGCACCGTCGACGCGACACAGATCGGCGAAGCCACCGAGGTCGTCGACTGCGAAGGACTCGTGGTGTGCCCGGGGTTCGTCGATCCCCACACCCACTACGACGCGCAACTCTTCTGGGACCCCTACGCGACGCCGTCGAACAACCACGGCGTCACGAGCGTGATCATGGGCAACTGCGGATTCACCCTCGCCCCCGTCGTCGACGAGGAGGGCGCCGACTACCTCCGCAAGATGATGGTGAAGGTCGAAGGCATGCCGCTCGAGGCGCTCGAGACCGCGGTGCCATGGAACTGGAACACGTTCGGCGAATACCTCTCCAAACTCGACGACAAGGTGGCGGTCAACGTCGGCGCCCTCGTCGGCCACTGTGCGTTGCGCCGTGTGGTGATGGGCGACGACGGCGTGGGGAACGAGGCCACCGACGAGCAGGTACAGGCCATGGTCGACCTCCTCAAGGAATCCCTCGAGGCGGGCGGCATGGGCTTCTCCACCACCCAGAGCTACACGCACTCCGACGGCGAAGGCGACGCCGTGCCATCGCGCTGGGCCAGTCGCGACGAACTGCTCGCCCTGGCCGGCGCGGTCAAAGATCACGAAGGCACCACGCTCGAGTGGGTCACCGACGGATGCATGTCGGGCTTCTCCGACGACGAGGTTGCGCTCATGGGCGACATCTCGATCGCGGGGCAACGACCGCTCAACTGGAACGTACTCACCATCGACGCGGCTCGGCCGCACGACTACACCTCGCAGCTCGCGGCCATGGAAACCGTCGGAGAACGCGGCGGACGCGTCGTCGCACTGACCATGCCGGTTTTGGTTGGCATGAACATGAGCTTCAACACCTACTGCGCGCTGAACATGTTGCCCGACTGGAAAGAAACGCTCGCCCTTCCGGTGCCCGAGCGCATGGAGAAGCTCCGCGACCCCGAGGTCCGCAGGTTCCTCGAACAACGAGCAGCATCCCCGGATGCCGGCGTCTTCGCCCGTCTGACCGGGTGGGGCCTGTACGAAATCGGCGACACCTACTCCGAGGCCAACGAGGGCCTGAAGGGTCGACTCGTCGCCGACATCGCCCGCGAGCGCGGCGTGCGCGACTTCTACTGCCTGCTCGACATCGTGCTGGAGGACGACCTACGAACCGTGCTGTGGCCCGGGCCCACCGATGACGATCCGTCCAGTTGGCAGCTGCGCCAAGCCGCGTGGGATCACCCCTATGTCATGATCGGTGGCTCCGATGCCGGCGCTCACCTCGACCGCATGGCCGGGGCGCCCTACACCACCCAGTGGATCGACGACTGCCTACGGGGCAAGAAGCTCGCCACGCTCGAAGCGGCCATTCACCACCTCACCGACGTACCCGCTCGCCTGTTCGGTCTGCGCGATCGGGGGCAGGTACGCGAGGGCTGGCACGCAGATCTCGTGGTGTTCGACCCCGAAACGATTTCGTCGGGCGAGGTGAAGCTGGTCGAGGACCTGCCCGGCGGCCACGGCCGTTTGGTGGCCGATGCCTTCGGCATCAAGCGGGTGGTGGTGAACGGCATCTCCACGCTCGTGGACGATCAACCCACCGGCGCCCTTCCCGGCACGGTCTTTCGCAGCGGCCGCGACACCGACACGGTCTTGCCCTAGTTTCTGTTTCTCTCACGCACTCGACGCTTCGTCGCTGGCGCTCCTCGGGCGCCGATGCTGCACACCAAG
>CBESNZ010000299.1:0-4382 GCA_965531045.1 uncultured Acidimicrobiales bacterium | reverse complement strand
GCGCCCGGACGCTCGGCCGGCCCGACGCCGCGGCGGCGGTCGCCGAGTTGGTGCTCTCGAACGCAGCGCGACCGGCGCCGGGAACGGGTGCCCAATGATCGACTTGGATCTTTCGCAACCGGCACGCGCCCACATCGTTGGCATCGGCGGAGCGGGCATGTCGGCGATTGCCTCGGTCTTGTCCTCGATGGGACACTCGGTCTCGGGCAGTGATCTGAAGGACAACCCCGGGCTCGATCGTCTTCGCGCTCTCGGCATCGACGTCGCGATCGGCCATGATGCCGCCAACGTCGGCACGGCGGACTTCGTGGCGAAATCCACGGCGATTCCGGATCGCAATGTGGAGCTCGTGGCTGCGGCCGAACGCGACGTGCCGATCTACCGGCGCGCCGATGTGCTGCGAGCGATCACCAGGACCCGCCGGACGATCGCGGTTGCGGGAACGCACGGCAAGACCACCACATCGTCGATGCTGGCGGTTGTCCTGCGCGGCGCCGGACTCGACCCTTCCTTCATCATCGGCGGCGAGGTGAACGAGATCGGCGGGGGAGCGGCCTGGGGTGACACCGACCTCTTTGTCGTGGAAGCCGACGAGAGTGACGGGACGTTTCTCGAGCTCGAGCGCGACGGGGCGATCATCACCAACGTGGAACCCGATCATCTCGAACACTATGGCGGGTTCGACGCGCTCTATGCCGCCTTCGGCAGATTCCTCGATGAGACCACCGGACCGCGCGTGGTCTGCGTCGACGATCCGCTGGCGCGCTCGCTCGTTCAGGATCGCGACGTGCTGTCCTACGGGACGTCGCCCGACGCCCGGTTTCACATGGCGGCGGTGCAAAACGGCCGCAGCGGCGTCAGCTTCACGTTGATCGACCGGTCCGATCCAGCGGTGCCCGTGGAACTCGGTCACATCGACCTCGCAGTGCCCGGCGAGTACAACGCGCGCAACGCCACCGCCGCCGTCGTGATGGCGTTGTCGTATGGCGCGGACTTTGAGGCCGTGGCCGGCGCCCTCGCTCGCTATGGCGGGGTGGCGCGCCGCTATGAGCATCGCGGCGAGGCCGCTGGCGTCACGTTCGTCGACGACTACGCACACCTGCCCACGGAGGTACGCGAAGTCTTGCGTGCCGCCGGAGGTGGTGACTGGGATCGAATCGTCTGTGTGTTTCAGCCGCATCGCTACAGCCGAACCCAACAGGTGGGCGGCGACTTCGGCGAAGCTTTCGTCGGCGCCGACCACCTCGTGATCACCGATGTCTACAGCGCCGGAGAGGCGCCTCGCCCGGGTATCAGCGGAAAGCTCGTGGTCGATGCCGTGCTCGATGCCGACCCGGAACGCTCGGTGGCGTATTTGCCGCATCGGGACGACCTGATCGAGTACCTCGTCCGTGAGCTACGCGCTGGCGACCTTTGCCTCACCCTCGGTGCGGGCGATCTCACCACGGTGCCCGATGCGCTGCGTGATGCCTTGGTGTTGCGCTCCACGGAGTCGACCCCATGAACGCGACGGATTCCGATTCGACCGGTGACCCGATCACCCATTCGGTGGCCGAACTGTTCCGCCAGAGCGGTCTGGCCGAACGCGTGCAGGTCGACTATCCCTTGGGGCCGTTGTGCACGTACCGCGTCGGAGGCGCCGCGGCGCACTACGTATCGATCGAGACCATCGATGAGCTGGTCGAACTGGCCTTGATCGTGCACAAGAGCGCGGCGCCGACGTTGGTCATCGGCCGCGGGTCGAACCTGTTGATCGCCGACAGCGGATTTGACGGCATCGCCTTCTCCCTCGGATCGGCCTTCGGGGACATCGCATTCGAACCGGCTTCGGACAGCGAGAGCTCCGGGGAACTTCGCACGTTGATGCGTGCTGGAGCCGCGGCGTCGCTTCCCGTCGCCGCGCGAGCATCGGTGGCAGCCGGTCTGACCGGCTTCGAGTGGGCGGTCGGCGTGCCCGGATCTGTCGGCGGGGCGATTCGCATGAACGCCGGTGGACACGGTTCGGACATGGCGGCGTCCGTCGTACAAGCGACGATCGTCGATTTGCACGCCGGCGTTGCCAGTTCGTGGTCGCCCGAAGAGCTTGGATTTTCGTATCGTCGCTCGGCCGTGCTTGCCCATCACGTCGTGGTCGACGTGACGCTCGCACTCGATCCGGGCGACAAGGCGGCGTCCGAGGCTGCACTGTCGGAAATCGTCCGCTGGCGCCGCGAGCATCAGCCGGGTGGACAGAACGCGGGGTCGGTGTTCACCAACCCCGATGGCGATTCGGCGGGTCGACTCATCGACGCTGCTGGTGGTCGCGGGCTGCGTGTCGGGAGCGCCGAGGTGTCGACCAAACACGCCAACTTCATCCAGGCTGACCCCGACGGAAGCGCCGACGATATCCATGCGCTGATGCAGGCGGTCCAGCAACTCGTACTGGACCACCACGGCGTTGCCCTACTTCCAGAGACCCGATTGATTGGCTTTGACGCATGAGCGCCACCACACATCCTCGATCTGCCCATCCTCGCTTTCGCGACCGACGCCAGAACGTCACGGCCGAGGTCGAGCGGCAGCGGTGGGCGCGCTACTTCACGTTGCTGTCGCCGGTGCTCGTTGCCGTTGCACTTCTCGGCGCAATGCGGTCACCGCTGGCCGAGGTCGACCGGGTCGAAATAACGGGAGCCGGGTTGGTGCCCACCGCAGCCATCGAGCAATCCGCTCGGGTCGCTCCCGGTGCGCAACTCATCGACGTCGACCTCGCCGGAATCGAGCAACGGGTGCGAGCACTACCAGGCGTCGCTACGGCGAGCGCCCGCCGAGACTGGCCGAACGGCATCGTCATTACGGTCACCGAACGTCTGCCGGTCGCCGCCGTGGCCGGGCCGGGATCTTCCTGGCTGACGGTCGATCTCACCGGGACGGTGATCAAGGCCACCACGAGTCCGAATCCAGCGCTGCCGGTCATCCGGTTCGATGGCGACCCTGCTCTCGCGGCACCCGGTGCAGAAATGGAACGGGCCTCGGCTGCGGTTGCCGCCGCCGATGCGATGCCATTTGACCTCGTCGATTGGATCACCGAGATCGCGGTCGACGACGGCGGAATCGCGCGCTTCCGGCTCGTCGGCGACGCGGATGCCGTCTTTGGCGACCAACAGGGTCTGGCGGACAAGTACGTGTCGTTGGCGACCGTGCTGAGCCGGGTTGACCGAACCTGTCTCGACCGGATCGACGTGCGGGTCCCGGAGGCGCCGGTCGTCACGCGGCGTCCGAACTGCGAGTAGCCGGTACCCTGTAGCCGACCCCGATCAACTTCGACCTTGAACAAGAGGGTCAGCCTTGAACCCTCAAGGTTGACATGAGGGTTGAATGTAGCCGAATTGGCTTCACGTTCAACATCGGGGTTAGCTTGGACAGCTTCCCCACGAGCAACACCTTCCACTCGAAGAACGGTTACCCACCACGGGGCATCGACTCTCGAGCCCCTACAACAATCCCGATCGAGTGACGCAGCGGCGGACTCGATCCCCGCAGTACAACGAATCTGGAGCAGCGGAATCATGGCTAGTAGCCCGCAAAACTATTTGGCAGTCATCAAGGTCGTCGGCGTCGGCGGTGGTGGCGTAAATGCCGTCAACCGCATGATCGACGCCGGCCTCAAGGGCGTTGAATTCATCGCCGTCAACACCGACGCACAAGCGTTGCTGATGAGCGATGCCGACGTGAAACTCGACATCGGCCGCGAGCTCACTCGCGGTCTCGGCGCCGGTTCGGATCCCGAGGTCGGTCAGGCCGCGGCCGAAGCGCATCGCGAAGAAATCGAAGAGGCGCTCAACGGAGCCGACATGGTGTTCATCACCGCCGGTGAGGGAGGCGGCACCGGTACCGGTGCGGCTCCTGTGGTGGCCGAAATCGCCAAGGGCATCGGCTCACTCACCATCGGTGTCGTCACCCGCCCGTTCACCTTCGAAGGTCGTCGTCGCTCGGTGCAGGCCGAGGCCGGCATCACGAAGCTGAAGGAAAAGGTCGACACGCAAATCGTCATCCCCAACGATCGTTTGCTGTCGGCGTCGAACGACAAGACGTCGGTGCTCAACGCCTTCAAGATGGCAGATGAAGTGCTGTTGCAGGGTGTCTCGGGTATCACCGATCTCATCACGACACCGGGTCTCATCAACACCGACTTTGCCGACGTGAAGATGATCATGAGCGACGCCGGATCTGCGCTCATGGGAATCGGCTACGCGTCGGGTGAGGGGCGAGCCGTCGACGCCGCCCGTGCCGCCATTGCGAGCCCGTTGCTCGAAGCCTCCATCGAGGGAGCCCGGGGCATCCTGCTCACTATCTCCGGCAGCAGCGATCTCGGGTTGTTCGAGGTCAACGAAGCGGCCGAGGTC
>CBESNZ010000298.1:0-4384 GCA_965531045.1 uncultured Acidimicrobiales bacterium | reverse complement strand
GTGCCATAGGGCTTTGACCACTCCGCGCTTGGAGCGAATGTGTAGCTGTAGACGTGTGACGCGATGTCGCAGCATGCGCCGGGGTACGTGTTGCGAAACCACGTGCCGCCGACGTTGGGTTCTTTGTCGAGGATGATGAAGTCGCGGCCGGTCTGACCGAGACGTATTCCGGCGCACATGCCACCCGCACCAGCCCCGATGATGGCGAATTGCGTGGTCGTTCTCTCGGTCATGCGTGGCTCCGGTCACTGGCGTTTCAGTGGGGAATCGTATGGTCGGGCAGCGCGCAGGCGCGAATCGGACCGGTGGGGAGCACCGGTCCGATCCGTCGTGGGTTGTGGGATTGTCGCGTCAGACCGAGATGACTCGGGCCTCGTCGGCGATCTCGGTGATTCGGTCGCCTTGGAATCGGATGATTTTGCGGATTGTGGTGAGGGCCAGGATGATCGAGGCGACGATCATGGATAGTCCGACGATACGCAGCGCCGGCAGCCATGTGCCGACGGCGCGGACCATGCCGATGTCGGCGAGGTCGCCGGTGGAGGCGATGGACGGGTCGACGATGGCAGCCGGGTCGACGCCACCGATCGACACGGCCAGGACGATGCCCATGACCAAGGTCACCATTTCGATCATGACCCCCATGGCCATCACCGGTGCTGTCGCCTTCCCCGACCACGGTTTGACCAGCTGGAGTGGTTTGGCACCGAGGGAGGACTGGACGTCGCGGCCGGCGTCGCGCAGTGTCCGCACGATGTTGACCAGTGTCGATGCGACCGCTCCGAGGATCAATCCCATCCCCATGAACATGAACGCGCCTGACAACTGCGCCAGCGCTTCGCCCCGTCCGAGGTCGGCGGCGACGCCGGATGGCGAGAAGAAGTCGCCGAGGTTCACGCCGCCGGCGATCCCGAGTATCAGCCCGAGCATCACCCCCATGGCTCCCATGATGAACATGGGCCATTGCAGGCGTACGGCGAGCGTCTGAATGGAATCGTCGCCCTTGTAGGGAATGGTGTTGTACCTCGTGGCGGTCACGGCGTGTTGTCCCGTCTGGTTGTTTGTGGTGGTTACGGATGGGCTTTTGCGTTGCAGGAGCGAGGTCATGATCGGTCTTCTTTCGTGATGAGGGTCGGTAGGGAAGTGGTCATGGCGTTTGAGCGGTGGCCGATCGCCTTTTGGATGTTGCCGAGTGCGTAGGGCACGGCGCCTGCGAACAGGATGGCCAGGCCGGCCAGACCCAACGGGTTGGCCCACGCTCGCGTGGCCGACCAGATGCCGCGATCTGTCAGCGCGTCGGCCGGTCCGGATGTGGCCGGAAACAGGTCGGCGGCAGCGAGGCCGGCGATGATCAGCGCAACGAACGCCGCAGCGGTGACCATGACGCCGAGGAGCCCGATACCGAGCGGCCCGTACTCGCTGCCGGCCCCTTTGGGTCGGACGTGTGGTTTCGTACTCATTTTGGTTCCCTTCCAATTGCGGTTGTTGCATCCAGGAACCGAGTTGGGGCCTGTACCAAGCCCGAAATCGCTGATCGGACGCAATCACCAATGGTCAGGGCGCAGGCGAACCGACATACGAGAAGGCGTCCGAGCCGACTCGATCGTCGCCTTGTCCGTTCGGGGTGGCGGACCTTAGAGTTCGATATGGCCAATATGTTCCATCGGTTCGGGTCGTGGATAGCCCTCTGTCTCAGCCGCGGTCAGGACGCTCCGCTCAGCAAGAACGACGTCGAGCTCCTGGTCGACGAGATGGGCGAGTCGTCGTACGCCGGTGGCACGTTCGTGTTCCGACACGGCGAGGCGGCTGCCAAAGTCCACGTTGTGCGCACGGGGACCGTCGAGCTCAGCCGCGAGGTCAAAGGTCGGCGGGTCACCCTTCAGATCCTCCGACCGGGTGACGTGTTCGGTGACGTGCCAGCGTTTCTCGGCGAGCCCGAGGTGTTCGACGCCCGGGCGATCGAGGATTGCACGGTTTTGTCGTTCGACACCGAGACCTTGTTCACGTTGTTGCAGACGCGTCCGTTGATCGCCCGTCGTTGGTTCGTGTCCCTGGCGGAAAGGATGGCCGGGTTACAGAATCGGCTCATCGATCTTTTGGCCGGTGGCATCGAAGCACAGTTGGCGTCGATCCTGCTTCGTGAAGCCGACGACAACGGCCGGGTTCGGACAACCCAGGGCACCTTGGCCGGAATGTTGGGCGTGCAACGCTCGAGCGTGCAACGAGTGCTCAAGAAGCTCGAGTCGGCCCAGCTCATCGAACTGCACTACCGCTGCATCGACCTCGTCGATCGGGCAGGGCTGGTGACGCTGCTGGAAGAATCCGACAACAAACCGGCCAACGCGGACCACGCTGTCAGCTGAGCTGTCGCAGGAGCCGCCGGTCGTTCAGTTGGCTTCGGCGCCGGTGCGGAGACCGCCGTCCCGGGCTGCGATGGCGGCGCCGACGATTCCGGCGTTGTTCCGGAACGACGCGACTCGGATCGACGCGTCGACCTCGAGCTTCTCGGAGAACTTGTCGAGTTTCTTGCTCGCACCGCCGCCGAGGATGAAGTGGGCCGGAGTGAACACCCGCGCCACACGCTGCAGGAAGTAGTTGAACCGCTCGCCCCAGTCGTGCCAGCTGAGGTCGTCGACTTTTCGGGCCCGGTCGCCGGCGTAGAACTCGATGGGCTCTCCGTCTTTTCCGGGCATGCGGCCGAGTTCGATGTTCGGAATCAACGTGCCGTCGTAGAACACACCGGAACCGAGGCCGGTACCGATCGTGATCATGATCACGGTTCCCATCAACCCGCGACCTGCTCCCAGTGTCATCTCCGCAACACCGGCAAGGTCGGCATCGTTGTGTATGACGAACTCCAGTCCGGTCGCCTGAGCGAACAGTTCGTCGACACGAGTGCCCCGCCAGGCCTTGTCGATGTTGCCCGCAGTCAGCGCCTGTCCGTCGACCACGACAGTCGGAAAGCTGCAACCGACGGGCCCGGAGTAGTCCAGCTCGCGCACGAGATCCTGAACAACGCCAGCGATCTTTTCGGGTGTCGGGGGGTTCGGTGTCGCGATCCGAATTCGTTCGCTCAACAACTCGCCGGTGTCGGTATCGACGATTGCACCCTTGACTCCCGAACCACCGACGTCGATGCCGAGGATGCCCATTACGAATCTGTTCGTTCGGTCGTGCCCATGGGCATTGGAAGGTAGCAGGCGCTCAGGGCAGTGTCATGGGGTGACGACCGCCGAAACCCGCCGGGCGTCATGTCGAGACATACTTGAGGCATGATCCACGAACGTGCCGGTTTGCTCGCTGCCCCATCCGACCTCGTCGACATCGCCCATCTCGTGTCGAGCTACTACACCGTCGAGCCGGACGCCGATGACATCGGCCAGCGGGTGGCGTTCGGAACGTCGGGACACCGTGGATCGAGCCTCACCGGGTCGTTCAACGAGGCCCACATCGCCGCCACGACGCAGGCGATCTGCGAATACCGGACGATGCAGTCGATCGATGGTCCGCTGTTTCTCGGGCGCGACACCCACGCGCTCTCCGAGCCGGCGTGGGTGACGGCGCTCGAGGTTCTCGCGGCAAACGACGTCACCGTGCTCGTCGATGCCGACGATCGGTACACGCCGACACCCGCCATCTCCCACGCGATTCTTCGGCACAATGCCGGTCGCACGACCGGTGCCGGCCTGGCCGATGGGATCGTGGTCACGCCGTCGCACAACCCGCCCAAGGATGGTGGTTTCAAGTACAACCCTCCTCACGGCGGACCGGCCGACACCGATGCCACCGGCTGGATCGCATCGCGAGCGAACGAACTCCTCGCGGCGGGGAATCGGGGTGTCCGGCGCGTGTCTCTGGCGCGGGCGCTCGCAGCCGACACGACAGACAGCTACGACTACTGCGGCATCTACGTCGACGACCTGCCGTCGGTGCTCGACCTCGACGCCGTACGTGCCGCCGGTGTCCGCATCGGTGCCGACCCGCTCGGCGGAGCCGCCGTGGACTACTGGGGGCGCATCGCCGAGACCCATGACCTCGACCTGACGGTGGTCAACCCACTCGTCGACCCGACGTGGCGCTTCATGACACTGGACTGGGACGGAGCGATACGCATGGACTGCTCATCGCCCTATGCCATGGCGTCGCTGATCGAAGTCAGCGATCAGTACCAGATCGCCACCGGGAACGATGCTGACGCCGACCGGCACGGCATCGTCACCCCCGACGGCGGCCTGATGAACCCGAACCACTTTCTCGCCGTCGCCATCGACTACGTGTTCTCACATCGCTCCGAGTGGCCGACCGCGGCTGCCATCGGCAAAACGCTCGTGTCGTCGTCGATGATCGACCGGGTCGCGGCCGGCCTCGGCCGCCAGCTCGTCGA
>CBESNZ010000297.1:0-4394 GCA_965531045.1 uncultured Acidimicrobiales bacterium | reverse complement strand
CTCCGGATCGGCCTTGGCGGCGGGGGCCGGCGCGGCGTTTGCATCGCCCTCGGCGCCGACGCGACAGAGCACTTCACCAACCTCGACCGTGTCCCCCTCGGCGGCGAGAATCTCGCTCACAACTCCGGCGATGGGCGACGGGACTTCGGAGTCGACCTTGTCGGTCGACACCTCGAAGAGCGGCTCGTCCATCTCGACGGCGTCGCCAACCTGCTTGAACCACTGCGTGATCGTCCCCTCGGTAACGGTCTCGCCCAGCTGCGGCATAACGACATCGGCCATTGAAGTTCCTCTTCTTGATTCGGGTGTTGTTCTGAACGCGTTTGCAGGGTCGGAGATTCCCGGGGTCAGCCGTGCAAGCTTCGACCGGTGAGCGACATCACGGTTTCACCGAAGAGTTCGCTCATGGTCGGATGCGGCTGAATGAGGTGGGCAACCTCGTCGACGGTGGCTTCCCAATTGACCGCGAGGTAGCCCTGCCCGAGTTGTTCGGTGACCCACGGGCCGACGAGGTGCACGCCCAAGATGGTGCCGCCGGTGCCGTCGGCTTGCTTCTCGGCGATGACCTTCACCATGCCGTCGGTCTCGCCGACGATCATGGCCCGGCTGTTTCCGCTGAACTTGTGTGACGAGGTGACCACGTCGTAGCCAGCTTCGATGGCGGAGGCCTCGGTATGGCCGGCGAACGCAACCTCGGGATGGCAGTAGATACACCACGGCACTTTGCCGTAGTCCACCGGCACGGGTGCCTCGCCGAGGATGTCCTGGATCACGAAGATGCCCTCGGCGAAGCCGATGTGGGCCAACTGGGCGGTGTTGACGACATCGCCGATCGCGTAGGTGTTGGGCTCGGCTGTGCGCATGCGGTCGTCGATGGTCACGAACCCCCGGTCGTCGAGTGCGACGCCGGTGCCATCGAGTCCGAGGTGGTCCGACAGTGGGCGACGACCGACCGAGACGACCACGAGGTCGACCGTGACGGATTTGTCGTCGCCGAAGGTCACGGTGGTTTCATCGCCCTTGGGCGTGTGACCGGTGACCATGACCCCGGTGTGCACGTCGATCTTGCGCTTCTTGAAGGAGCGGGCGACGACCTTGGCGGCGTCCTCGTCGCATCCTGGCAAGATCTTGTCCATGCCTTCGAGCAAGGTGACCTGGGTGCCGAGGTCGGACATCATCGACGCGAACTCGCAACCGATGGCACCGCCACCGATGACGGCCGCACGGGCGGGTAGCTGGTTGAGCGACAGCAACTCGTCGGATGTGACGACGAGTTTGCCGTCGATCTCGAAGCCCGGAATCGTTCGGGGAACCGAACCGGTGGCCAACACGATGTGATCGCCGGTGATCTCGGTGTCGCCGGACGAGCCGCCGGCGATCTTGACCGTGCGGTTGGGGTGCAGCGAACCCATGCCGTCGAAGACGGTGACCTTGCGCTGCGCGAGGAGGCCGGACAGGCCCTTGAAGAGGCCACCGACAATATTTTGTTTCCGCTCCTGCGTCACCGCAAAGTCGACGGTTGGCTCGGAGACGCCGATGCCGAACGTGGCCGCGTGGCTGACGGTGCGAAATACCGCGGCGGTCTCGAGGAGCTCTTTTGCCGGCACGCAGCCGACGTGGAGGCAGGTGCCCCCCACCTTGTTCATCTCGATCATGGCGATGTCCAGACCGGCGCCTGCGCCGTACAACGCGGCCGCGTACCCGGCCGGGCCTCCGCCGATGATCACCACATCGAAATGGCTTTGGGTTGCGTTTTCCGCGGTGCTCACGATTGCTCACTCACCAACTGTTTCGGGGGTCGCTTCAAACTACTCCTTCGCACGAAGTTCACACGGTGATCTTCACCGGGACTACCCAACCACATGGGGTCATGTGGCGATCGTGACCTGAATGGCGAAGGCGAGCAGAATCACGATGCCGCACGCCAGCGCCATGAGCAGGAGCATTTTCGTACTCATCAACCATCTCCGGAAAATCCTCGTGGGCGAACAGAAGTACCGCTCCTCCCCAGGTTACGATCCCATCGTGCGTATCCGTCTCGAATACCGCATCGCTGCGGCGACATTGACGCTGGGCCTCCTCGCCTCCGCCTGCGGTGATGGCGCCACGACGGTGGAAAGTGCCGACTCGGCCGCCGCTCTCTATGGCACCACCGAACAGTTGGCCTCCGGCGATGGCCAGTTCGACTTCGGTTCACTCGAGGGGCAAGAAGCCGTGCTGTGGTTCTGGGCTCCCTGGTGAACGACGTGCCAACGGGAAGCCCCTGCGGTCGCAGAGGTACAGAGCGAACTCGGTGACCAGATCACCTTTGTCGGAATCAGCGGCAGAAGCGGTGCGGACGAAGCCCGCCAGTTCATCGACGGCTACGACGTCGGTGCGTTCGATCACGTCTTCGACGAAGACCTCTCCATCTGGGGCGAGTTCGGTGTGCTGAGCCAGCCGGCGTGGGTTTTCCTCGATGCCGAGGGCAATGCCACGGTGATCAACAACGCCTTGGGCGCTGACGGTCTGCGGTCACACATCGCGAACCTCTAGATTCAGGGGTCCTTGGCATCCGGGGCGACGTCAGCGCCGACAAACGCATTTCGGCGCCTTTCAGTAAGCCCGGGCTGACTCGGTGTACGCTACTGTCACTTCAGACGGCGTCGATGCGGGTCGCCCTCGTCGAATCGCCAACCTGTCCGCTGCCCACCTCGTAGCCGCCCTGCCATGCCGACTCACTCATCGAACCCCCAGGGCGTCCCTCTCATCCATGGCGACCGGGCCGGCAATGCTGCGGTGCAAGCGCTGGTGCGAGCGTTGGCCAGTTTCGACGGGAAGTCCGGCCACCGCGCCGCGCACCGTGCGTCACTCGCCGACGAGATCGCCGTCGCCCTCCAACTCGCGAACCACGAACGTTTCATTGCGCTCGGCACCGCGCTGCTCGCCGACGTCGCCATCCTGGTCACTCGGACCAACCCCCCGGCCGACGATCTGTCCTGGCAGGCGGTGCTCGGCGCCACGGTGCTCGAACAGATCCCGGGCCTCGACCGCGTTGCGTCCGCGGTTTGACATCTCGGCGAGCGCTGGGACGGTTCGGGAGCGCCCCACGGATTGGCGGGAGAGGACATCCCCTTGGCCTCACAAGTCGCAGCTGCCGCCGACGCCCTACTCGTCCACGGTTCGCTGCCGGCCAGAGGCTTCGATCCGGCGGTCGCGTCGGCCGCCAGGTCCATCGACCGCAATTTCGTTCCCCTGCCGCTGCCCGGAATCCTCGACGTCTGCCAATCGCTCGCCGACGCGCCGACGGCGGGCTCGAACCGGGTCACGTCGCTGTCGACGATCGGCGAGATCATCGACGCGATCGAGGACGTGGAGGAAGTGCTTGCGCTGATCGCCGAGCACGCTCGGGACGCGCTCGGCGCCTCGACCGTGTCCATCGCCCGGCTCGACCACGACCAGGGGTTTCTCCAGGTATTGGTCAACGTCGGTGACCTTTCTCCCGACGAGGACCGCTTCCCGCAAGAAGACGTCTACTCCATCACCGACCTTCCCGAGCTCGAGGATTTCCGAGCCGGCGATACGAAGTTGCGGCGCACGAGCCGCGGCGACGACGCCGAGCTGCACTACCTCGCCGATCGAGGCCTCAGCTCCGAAGCGGTGGTACCGATCATGGTCACCGGCGACGCATGGGGCATCGTTTGGGCGACGACGACCGAGAGTCGCCCCGAGTTCACCCCGGCGTCGGTTCGCTTGCTGCAGGACGTCGCCCAGCAGATGTCGGCCGGAGTGCGCCGGGCCAAACGTTTCCACGAACTCGAGCAGTTGTCGTATCACGACACGCTCACCGGCCTCGGCAACCGACTCGTCCTCAACAAGACCCTCGACGCGATATTTCGTCAGCCCGCGGCGTTGCGAGCCGCGAGCGTCATCATGTGCGACGTCGACAACCTGAAAGATGTCAACGACAGCCTTGGCCACCATGCGGGCGACGAGGTGCTGCAGGCCGCGGCGACGTCGCTCCTTCGTGCGGTGGAAGACCTCGCCGACGCCACGGTCGTGCGCATGGGTGGCGACGAGTTCTGCATTGTCATCAACGGGCCCGAGAGTTCCGACGCGGACGCCATAGCCGAAAAGGCTCTCCGTCTCTTCCAAGCCGACGGACGGCAACGTTCATTCTCGTCCGGGGTGGCCCACACCGGTCCCGATGTCCACACCGGCAGCGACCTGCTCGGACTCGCCGACGCGGAGCAGTACAGGACCAAGAGCCGCCACCGTGCCAAAAACGGGTCGCGGTCACGCGACCGCAACGCGCCGCCGCTGGCAAGTGGCCCCACCGGGCGTCGCGCCCAACGCGACAGCTAGGACTGTCGGGCACGGCTAGGACTGTCGGGCACGGCTAGGGCAGTAGGGGC
>CBESNZ010000296.1:0-4406 GCA_965531045.1 uncultured Acidimicrobiales bacterium | reverse complement strand
GAATCCCGTGCCGATGCCGGTGCCGAGTGCGACAAACGCCATGTCGGCACACCCGCGGCCGGCTCCGTACTTCGCCTCGGCCCAGGCGCCCGATGATGCGTCGTTGACCACCGCGACGGGCACCCCCACGCGCTTCTCCAGTTCGGGGCCAATCGCGAACTCGACGATTTCGGGCAGATTGGGGGAGTAGTGCACCGTGCCGCGGCTCGAGGCCAGACCGGCAATGGCCAAACCGACGCCGGTCAGTTCCACGCCATTGCGGTCAACGAGATCCCTGGTCATGGTGACCAGCTTTTCGAGCAGTACCGGCCCGGTCCCATCCGATGAGGTTCGGTCGTCGTCCACGGTTGCGCCGGTCGCCGGATCGACGAGCAGACCACGCGCGTTCGTACCGCCAACGTCAAAGCCCATGATCATGTGGACAACCTACCCCTCGTTGCCCTCGCTGCCGGCCGCCCCGCATGCGTTCTGGCGAGCCGAGTACGATCGACGAGTATGCAAACGGTCAACTTCACTCGTATGGAGGACGGCACAAAGGAGGAATATCAGTTCCTCGGTCCCGTCTTTGCCGAGCACGCGGCGTCGACGTTGGTGCCCAACCTCGTCGGGATGCTGCGCCTGCTGCAAGGCCCGACGCTGGGCTACCAGGTCGACCGGTACGAGCACTCGCTGCAATCGGCTACCCGAGCGCTGCGCGCGGGCGAACGCAGCGACCTTGTCGTCGCAGCGTTGCTGCACGATGTCGCCGACGGCTTTGCCCCCGAAAACCACTCCAAAGCATCGGCAGCGTTGCTCGCGCCCTATGTCGACGAGGAGACGTGCTGGGTCATCGAGCACCACGGGCTCTTTCAGGGGTACTACTACTTCCATCACGTCGGAGGCGATCGCAACGAGCGCGACCGCTTCAACGATTCGCCGCACTACGACGCCTGCGTGCTGTTCTGCGCCGAATACGACCAAAACTGCTTCGATCCCGGCTACGACACTCTGCCGATCGACGAGTTCGTGCCATTTCTCGAAGAGGTCTTCGGCCGCGAGCCGAAGGGCTGGGCGTAGGAGCGGGCATGAAACTCGATGCGATCGAAACCTTCGTCACCGTTCCGCCCACGGGTATCGGCGGCTCGTTCTGGGTGTTCGTGCGCCTCACCACCGACGACGGCATCACCGGGATCGGCGAGTGCTATGGCATTCCGGTCTCGGGTGACATCGCCGCTGCAATGGTCGAAGACACGTTCGATCGGTACATCGCCGGCGAGGACCCCCACAATGTCGAAGCGATGTTCCGGCGGGTGTACAGCGCGGGCTTCACCCAGCGCCCCGACGTCTCGATGATGGGCGTGTTCAGCGGCATCGAAATGGCGGTCTGGGACATCCTGGGAAAAGCGGTGAACCAGCCGGTCTACAACCTGCTCGGCGGCGCCTTTCACGATCGCTTGCGCACGTACACGTACCTTTATCCACGGGCGGGACTCGGGGACGTCTACCACGATGGCGACGCTGCGGCCGAACGAGCGCTCGAGTACGTCGACATGGGATTCACGGCGGTCAAACAAGACCCGACGGGGCCCTACAGCTTCCAAGGCGGCAGAGAGTTGTCGCTGACCGAGCTCGGACGCAGCGAGTACAGCGTCCGCCGAATCCGTGAAGCCGTCGGCGATCGCGCCGACATCCTCTTCGGCACCCACGGACAGATGACCACCTCATCGGCCATCCGTCTCGCCAAACGCCTCGAACCGTACGACCCGTTGTGGTTCGAGGAGCCGTGTCCTCCCGACCAGATGGCAGCCATCGGGAAGGTGGCTGCGGCCACGTCGATCCCGGTGGCGACCGGCGAGCGACTCACCACGAAGGTCGAATTCCACCAAGCCCTGCGAGCCGGCGTCTCGATCGTCCAGCCCGATATCGGTCGAAGCGGCGGCATCTGGGAAACCAAGAAGATCGCGGTGATCGCAGAACTGTTCAACGCCCAGATCGCGCCGCACATCTACTGCGGTCCGGTCGCGCACGCCGCGGCCGCCCACGTTGCGCTCAGCTCGCCCAACTTTCTCCTCCTCGAGACCATCCAGACCGACTTTCATGATGCGGTCGTGACGAACCCGCTCACGTGGGCCGACGGTTACCTCGAGGCGCCCACCGAGCCCGGTCTCGGCGTCGAACTCGACGACGCCGTGATCGCGTCGCATCCGTACCAAACCGGCGGGCGGCTCCACCTCGAAATGACCCAACACCCGCTGCCATCGGACAACACGAGGGTGGTCGATGAGCTCGACTGAACAAGCCGAGTTGCTCTCACCCGAATCGCTCCCGCCCTTGCCATCGGCGATCAACGGCCTGCTCCTTCGCCCGGTCTGGCACGAACGCCGCATCGCCGCCGAACGGGCCGCCCTCCGTGCATCGGCGGTTCGGGCAGGGGAGGGTTTGCCGAAGGGCAACGACCGGCCCGTGGTCCTGGTGCCCGGCTACATGTCCGGCGGCTCGACCTTTGACGACCTGGCACCGTGGTTGAGCGAAGCCGGCTACACGGTGTCGCTGGCGCCGGTGGGACGCAACGCCCGCTCGTCCAGTTGGGCCGCCGAGCGGATCACCGAGGCAGTGCGGCAGGCCACGAACGCCAGCGGCGCTCCTGTGACGGTGATCGGCCATTCGCGCGGCGGTCAGATCTGCAGGGTCGTCGCGGCGCGTATGCCCGAGTCCGTCGATCGACTGCTCACGCTCGGGTCCCCGGTGCGCCATCACGCACCCCGGTATCTGCCGTTGCGAACGGCGATCGCGCTGTCCAGAGTCGTCGGTCGTACGCCGATTGGGCCACCCGCAGACATCGAGGCCGATCGCCGCTACGAGGCCGAGCTCTTCAGTCGGTTTCCGATCGAACGGTTCGCCCGGGCGGCACCGTGGACCGCCGTCTACTCCCGGGTCGACGGGGTTGTCGAGTGGCAATCCTGCCTCGCAACCGGCGCGGTGCCGGTTGAGGTGACCTCGAGTCATGGTGGGCTCGTCGCCTCGATATCGTCGTTTCGCGCCATCGCCGCTGCCCTTGCCGGCCCTTAGCTGTGATGACCGGGGCCCTTAACCCTTGGCGGCGGGCCCCTTCACCTCGAAGCCATCCTCGGTGAAGCCGATCTCGGTGCCACGGTTGATGCTCACCCAGTCGCGAGCTTCGATGTACGGCAGGAAGGTCGTGGCGATCTTGCGTTCGTCTTCCTTGGTCTTTGGCCGTTGCAGCTCGTAGAGCTCGGGAAACTCGGCCCACGCGGCAACCGCGTCCCACAACCGCAAGGCAGCAGCACCGTCGGGAGGGTCGATGAGCACCGGCCCGAACAAACATTGATCGCCGAAGAACAACGTGGGTACGCCGAACCCGTTGGCGTCGATCACCCGCTGGTGCTCCTCGCGCACCTCGTCGTGGGTGGTCGGGTCGGCGAGCGATTGGTCGACCACTGCGGGGTCGAGTCCGAGTTCTTCGAGGAGGTGTCGAGCGACATCGGGTTCGTGCGGCTTGTGTCCCTCCACATGGAGCGCCCGACCGGCACGCTCGTACCACCGGTCGAGGTCGTCCATCGAGGATCGGCGCAGAATCGCCCCGATACGCATCATCGACCAGCCGTAGCTCCAGTCGCGTTCCCAGGGATGCTTCTTTCCCTCGACTCGGTTCACCTCTTCGAGACTGAAGAACTTCCAGTTGATGGTGATGCCATTCTGCGCGCGCACGTTCCGAATCCAGACCGAGGTCTGGTAGGCGTAGGGACACATCACGTCGAAGTGAAAGTCGACCGTGGATGTGTCAACCGGCGGGTTCTGAGCCATTCGATCAGCTAACCACAGCCGCGCCGCCATGTCGTACCGCCAACCCGAGCTCACGACGGGGTCGATGCCGAGCGAACACACCAAGGGCACCGTTGGTGCCAGGCTGCAGGGGATGGTTAGGCCCGAGCGAATGTGGCGAGCGCTGTGGATCGTGTTCGGGATGATGGCAACCGTGCTGTGGGTCGGCTGCTCCGCCGACGCTGCCGGTACCGCCAGCTCCACCTCGCAGCCGTCGGCTCCGGACACGTCGATCCCGCCGGTCGTTGCCACCGCGCCAGCTGCGACATCGCCGGTGCAGCCGCCGGACTCCACGCGAGCGCCCGTCTGTGAACCGGCGCCGGCGGGCGACCACGCCGAAGCGCCGTCAATGCTGCGGGTTGCGATCGCCGATGCGCTGACACATCCCGGGTTCGCCGACGTCGAACTCTCGGCGGTGATCTGGTCAGCGGCGTACGGCACCGTGCTTGCCGCCGAACCGGACCTCGCGCTGTTCCCGGCTTCCAACCAGAAGCTCTTCACCGCCATCGGCGCGGAGTTGCTCCTCGAGGCCGAGCAGCGATTCAGCACCGAGGTGTATCGCGATGCCGAGGGGCGGCTCGTGT
>CBESNZ010000295.1:0-4454 GCA_965531045.1 uncultured Acidimicrobiales bacterium | reverse complement strand
TCTTCTCGTTCAGTTCGTGCACATCTCGAAGCGCCGCCGGAATGTTGTCGTCCACCGCGTTGCCCTCGAGGAACCACGTGTCGTTGCCCTGGACCCAGCGCCAACCAACCAATCCGGCGAGCGCCGCTGCACCACCCGTCAGCAGCGATCGCCGGCTCTGCGTGCGAAATTCGGCTTCGGTCTTTGTCGGGTAGCGCGCCTCGAGCTGGGCGTACCGCGCCGCACGCTCCGCATCGGTTTCAGACATCGACGCTGCTTTCTGCTCGTGGTGCCGATTCCTGCTCGGCCCGAAGATCGGTCTGCTTCTTGATCCGTCGATCCCGACGTGAACCGGGCTTCGGGTCGAGTTCGTAGCCGGTCACCATGCCGGCGAAGTTCGAGAACCCGGCCCGAACGACCTGGAGGATGTGGATGACGAAGAACACCAGGAACCCGATTGTCGTTGCGAAATGGATACCGCGGGCCCACTCGTAGCCGCCGAACAGCCGGGTCAGCGGGCTGAGTTGCGTGGGTTTGTAGATGGCGAAGCCGGTGAGCACCACGAGCGCTCCCATGAACAACACGAGGGTGTAGATGATGCGCTGCGCACCGTTGTAGCGAGCTTGCGGGGGCAGCGGCTTGTTGCGACCGATGCCGATGTCGTGCAGGAACACGTCGACGCTGTCACGCCATGACCCGCGCTCGGGGATGAGCTGGCGCCACTCACCGCTTCGCCATAGGTAGAGGCCAAAGGCCAGACCATTGAGCGCAAAGAACCAACCAAAGGTGAAGTGAAACGCCATGCCGCGCGCCAGCGAGCGGCCGAGACCGAGCTTGTCGTTGACCACCTTTGGCCAAAACTCGAAGTCGAAGTCGCCGACGCCCGCCGCGAACGGGTCCTGCAGGTCCGCCCAGTAGATGCGCATGCCCGACCAGATCATCACGGCGAGCACGGGGAAGTTGATCCAGTGCATCCAGCGGGCGGCGCGAGTGTGCTTGAGCTTCGCGGTTCGCGCGGGCGCTTGTTGCTCGGACGCGATCGGTTCGGGCCTTTGCGGCTCGATCTCTGCGTCGTCGGTGACGGTCACACTGGCCCGGCTTTCCGTGGTGCTTCGACTGCGATGCTCTCGCGGCTCCATCACTGAACGACGGATGCCTCCGAATCGTTCCGTCGGATCGTTCCGTCGGATCGTTCCGGTACAGACCTAGGCCCGGTGCTCCTCGAACCAGCGAACGCCGAAGTCGACGATGTCGCGCTGTCGGCAGAGCCGGGCCGGCGCCATGCCTACCGTCCCGTGCGTCTCCGCTCCGGATTTCGCGAATGCGTCTCCAACCTGATCGAAGTCGCTCTCGTCATAGTCGAAGTCGTCGTAGTGCTCCCACCGCCGCGCGCCGTCGACGACCACCGCGTGGCCGTCGGTGCGGGTTGGCCGGCGGCGAAGGTCCGCCCGGAACTCGGCGAGGTGCAACGAGGTGTTGTTGCCGTGGCCGACGCCCAGCAGCAGCACCAGCGCATCGAGGTCGTAGAGCCTGGCCAGAGGAGACGATTCGCCGAACGCAGGCGTGAGTGCGTGACCGTCGACGAGGGAGGCCGCGGCCGGACCGTGCGCCGCACATGACAGCGTCGGGTGCGAGCTCCGGATGGTTCCCGGGTAGTGCCGAAAACACTCCACCACCTGACCCATGAACCGGGTCGGCGTGGTTCGTGCGTCGTACAGCGGGCGTTCGTCGCGAATCGTCTGGACCCAGCTCTCGGGAACCGGCGGGTTCTTCCACTGGGCCGGGTCGGTGAGCTGACCCGATTGCGTCGGCATCACCAGCGTTCCCGATTCACCAACGGCGCCGAGCAGCGCGTCGACCACGGCCTGCGCGCCACCGGCAACCCATCCGATCGCCGACATCGACGAATGCACGAGCACCACCGCTGCGTCGGTGACTCCGAGCCGCTGGAGGTCGGCGGTCAGGGTGCCAACGGTTCCCGGTCGATCGACGGCGGCGATGGTTGCAGCCTCGGAGTTCACGCCCTTACCGCTTAAGAGCTGGCCGCTAGGGAGCTTGTCGCTCACGAGTCGACGGGCCAGTTCGGTGGGCGCTTCTCGAGAAACGCCTGCATACCTTCGTGCATCTCGGGCGATCGGATCATGCGGGCGAACATCGCGACCTCCGGCTCGGGAAGGCGGCCGTTGATGTCGGACTTCACCTCGGCCCGGGCCTTGGGTCCGGTGAGTCGAATCTGCTCGAGTACCCAGTCGACGTGGTCGTCGAGCTCGTCGTGGGGCACGACCTTCCCGATCAGGCCCATGGCTTCCGCCTCGGCCGCGGTGCATCGGGCCGCCGTGAAGTAGAGGTACTTGGCTTTGGCCAGGCCGACGTGTTCGGCCAGGCGGGCTGCCATCCACGGATCGGGGGCGCCCCGAAGCAGCTCGGGAACACGAAACGTCGCCCGATCGGATGCCACGGTCACATCGCTGTACATCACGAGGTTCAAACCGCCAGCCTGACAGACCCCATTGATCTTCGCCACGATTGGCTTGCGGCAGCGCTCGAAGTGACGAAACGGAAAGTGGTCGGTCGGGTCCCATTCCGAGGCCAACCCGTCGGGGTCCTCTGCGTTTCCCCCCATGTCGCCGCCGGCGCCAAACCACTCGTCGGTTCCGGTCAGGCACATCGCATCGAGCTCCGCGGCCGCGTCGACATGAATCGCCGCCCGCTTCAATCCTCGGTACATGTCCTGGGTGAAGCTATTTCGTCGCTCGGTACGGGCGATGCGAATGTGCAGCACACGGTCGCGGACCTCGGTGATGAGGTGCCGACTTCCGAGCTCGAGCGCAGCGCCGTCGATTGGGCCGTCGACTGGGCCGCTCATGACAGTTGGTACAAGTCGGCTGCGGTGGCGTGGAGCACCTTGCCCAAGACCTGCTCATCGAGCGATCCGAGGGTTTCGGTGGCGTAGTCGCGAGGGAACCGGGCCGGCGTCTGCGGGCCGGGGAACTGACACGTCGGGTGGGGGTAGTCGGTCTCGTACATCAGGTTGTCGGGATACAGATCCAACGCGAATCGAGCCCCCTCTTCCTCGAACCAGAAGCATCCGTAGATCTGGCGGCGAAAGTACTCGCTCGGGAGCAAGTCGTACTCGGGGTGCTCGAGGTGCACGCCGCCGTTGCGCCACTGCCAATCCATTGTTTCCAGCGCCGCCGGAATCCATCCGGCGCCCGACTCGACCGACACGAATCTGAGTTGTGGGAACCGATGGCACACGCCGCCGAAGATCAGGTCGGTGATACAGCGCAGATTGTCCATGAAGATGAGCGCGGACACCTTCGCAAAGTTGGTCATCCACCCCATTTCGGCGGTGTCCTCGAACAGGGTTCCCATCGAACCGCCGCCGACGTGAAAGCTGACGGAAACGCCTGCGTCTTGCGCAGCACTCCACACCGGGTCCCAGTGTTTGTGGCCCAGCGGCGGCATGCCGTAGTCCTGGGGTTGATTGCAGAAGTTGATCGCACGGTGGCCCTGCGACACGCAACGTTGGATCTCGGCGACCGAAAGGTCGACGTCCCAGAACGGCACCGCAGTGATCGGCACCAATCGGGTTGGGTCCGCACCGGTCCAGTCGGTGAGGAAATCGTTGTACGCCGCGACGCACTGGTTGGCCAAGGTGCGATCGGCGAGGTTCAGAAAGTAGCCATTGCCGAAGCCGCCGACGTTCGGGTACAAGACCTGCGCTGCGATTCCTTGCTCGTCCATGAACGCCAGGCGAGCGTTGGCGTCGTACATCGAGGGATGGATCTCAGCAAAGGTGTCGGGGATGTTCAGCGGCATCAGACCGTCGTACCCGGCCATCGAATAGAACCCCGGAGAACCCAGGCGATTGCCTCCCGCCATCCACACGTCCTGGCCCTCGATGCGCTCGATGTGGGGAACGTCGTCGTGCACGGCCGACGGCATTCGTGCCGTCCAGGTGTCGGGAGGCTCGGTGAGATGCGTATCAACGTCGATGACCGCGAACCGGTCGAACAGATCCTGTGCCATCGGCTCACCCTAGAGTGGCGATTCCCGGCAAGGCGAACACGACCACTGCGGGCGAACGCGACACGTCGGCGCCCTACAGGCATGGCACAATCTGCTCATGGATCGCACCGGCGTCGATGACCAACGTGACACCGTGCATGTGCGTTGTCCCGGCGACAACGTGGTGGCGGTGCCCTACGACTCGACGACGAGCGTCGCCCAACTCATCACGGCTGCGGTAACCAGTGGCGATCTCCCCCGCGCCGATTTCCAGGGCGATCCGCTGCCGTGGCACCTCGCCGACGTGGACGGCGCGATGATCGAACCTCAAGCGACGTTGCTCGCCGTGGGTGTCGGCCCGAGCTCCGACGTCTCCGTTACCGGACCCGGCGTCGATGACGTCCTGTCGAAACGCAACGAGTGGCTCAACGAAGTCCGAGCGCAGGCCGACGGCACCGCCGTCG
>CBESNZ010000294.1:0-4469 GCA_965531045.1 uncultured Acidimicrobiales bacterium | reverse complement strand
CGCTGCGACCTTGGCCGCGGCTGCGGCTCGCATCGGGCTCGCGGTCGACCTGGTCGATGTCGAGGGGAAGACGGGTTTGGCAACACTCTTTGGCTCCGAGGGATTGAATTATCAGCCATCTGTGCTCCGCAAGGATCCCAGCGGTGGTGAAATCCGTGGCCGGTTCATCACCGCCGACGACGCGTTGGTCGAGTGGCTTGGGGATCACGGTATGTCGCGCGTGGCCAAACGACTGCGTCGGAGCGGTGTGCTCGACGTCATAGCCACCGGCACACCCGGCATCAAAGACCTCTTGGTGCTGGGCAAGGTGAAGCAACTCGAGCGGGAGGGCGGCGCCGACGTGGTCATCATCGACGCACCGGCCGCGGGTCATGCCATCACTTTCCTCCAGTCGCCCAAGACCCTCGCCGACACCGCCCGGGTGGGACCCGTCCACACGCAGGCCAAGGATGTGCTCGACATGCTGCGCGACCCCGAGCGCTGCCGAGTACTGCTGGTCACCCTCGCCGAGGAAACCCCCGTCAACGAGTTGATCGAAACCGCCTTCCGCCTCGAAGACCTCGTCGGTGTGCACCTGCTCCCGGTGATCGTCAACGGCATCTACCCCGAGCTGGCCCTCACGGGCGAGCCGCCCCGCATTGCGGGAGACGTCGCCGACGACCTCGCGGTGGCCGCCGAGCTTCGGCGCACCCGATCGGTCAACCAGCAACAGCAGATCCGCCGTTTGGCCACCGAACTCCCGCTGCCGCACATCGACCTGCCGTTCCTGTTCGACCCCGCCTTCGGGCCCGAACAGATCGACAAGCTGGCCGACGCTCTGCTGCAACACATCGAAGGTATGGCCGCATGAGCAACTCCCAAGGCGCAGCACTGCGCGACATGATCGAGCGTCACCGCATCATCGTGTGCGCCGGCACCGGCGGGGTGGGCAAGACCACCACGGCCGCCGTGCTCGGTGTCGAAGCGGCCCACGCCGGCAAGAAGGCGGTGGTGGTAACCATCGATCCAGCGAAGCGACTGGCCGACGCCCTGGGCCTCGACGAGCTGTCGAATCAGCCCAAACGCATCGCCCTCGACGGCATCGTGTCCGGCGACGGCGAGTTGTGGGCACTCATGCTCGACACCAAGAGCACCTTCGACGACCTGGTCGCCCGCTATGCCGATTCCGAAGAGCAGGCCGGCCGCATCCAGGAAAACCGCTTCTTCCAGAACATCTCCACGGCCCTGTCCGGCACGCAGGAATACATGGCGATGGAAAAGCTGTACGAGCTCCACGCCGGCGGCGACGAGCGGTACCCCGACTTCGACGTGGTCATCGTCGACACCCCGCCCACGCGCAACGCGCTCGACTTCCTCGACGCGCCAAACCTGCTCACCCGCATCCTCGAGAACAAGCTCTACCGCGCATTGATGGCACCGACCCGTGGCGTCTTGCGCGTGGTCACCACCGCCAGCCATGCGCTCCTGCGCCAGCTTTCGCACATCATCGGCGCCGAAGTCGTCGACGATGGTCTGGCGTTCTTCCGAGCCTTCGAAGGTATGGAGGCCGGCTTCAAGCAGCGGGCGCAGGATGTGTTGGCGCTGCTGAGCTCGGACGAAACCGCGTTCATCCTCGTGGCGTCTCCCCGTCCCGACACGGTGGCCGAGGCTCGGTACTTTGCGCAGCAGTTGGCCGAAGGTGGCATCGTCGTGCGCGGTGTCGTGTGGAATCGGCTGCATCCCAACGCGGCATCGATCACGGCCAAGGACATCGCCAAGAAGCGCGCGGGCGCCAAGGGAGACCGAGCCGATTGGTGGCAGGCGCTACTCGACTACCAGACCCTGGCCGAACGCGAAGCAACCGCGATGGCCGAACTCGACGACGACCTCGAACCCGGCACGCCGATGGCTCGGGTGCCGCTTCTGGCCGACGATGTCTGCGACCTCGACGGTTTGGAACAGGTGCGAAACCTCCTGTTCCGGTAAGCCCAATTCCGGTCAGGTGGTCGCTTCGGCCTCGAGCGCTGCGATTGCATCGTCGAGGGTCTCGGCGACCGGAACGATGCGGTCGAAACCGGTGGTGTGCAGTAGCCGGATCAGCGTCGGCCGATCGCAGAAGACCGCCACGGTTCCGTCGTTGTCGCGCGCCCGCCGAATGCCACCGATGAGCGCGCCGAGGCCAGCCGAATCGATGAACGGCACCTGGCACATGTCGATGAGCAGCTTCCGTTCTTCGGAAAGTTCGGCGAGGGCCTCGCGGAACTGGCCAACGCTGTACGCGTCGATCTCGCCGATCGGCCGGCAGACCGTGTGACCGTCGTTCTTTTCCACTTCGATCTCGAGCATGAGACCTCCCTACCTCTCGCGTTGACCGTAGGCGTTCACCAAGACGGCACCATGAGAACCAACGATGGTAGCCGTAGCGGACGGGTTGCCCACCGCGGAAGCCGGCACTTCGTCACGGACCTTCATACGCTCGCAGAAACTTCACCCGCGCAAAAGAGGATTCTGCCCTGGGCAGCCGGGTACGCTCCCAGGCGTGTCAGTCGTACTGCTAGCCACGGATTCCGACGGAATCTACGACGAAATCGAAGCCGCCGTTGGTGGCACGTACCAGGTGTCGCGTGTTCGCGCCGGAGAACACGTGCAAAAGGCGTGCGAACAGCTGACGCCAGATGTCATCCTGCTCGACCTCCAGATCGGCAACATGGGCGGCATGGCCACCAGCATGTTGTTGAAGCAAGAGATGCGCGCAGGCCGACTCGACGATGCCGAGGTACTGATGTTGCTCGATCGCGAGGCCGACGTCTGGCTCGCCGGTCAGGCCGAAGCCGATGGATGGTTGGTGAAACCACTCAACTCCATCCGTATTCGCAAGGCGGTGCAGGCGCTGCTCGACGGTGACGCGGTCCGTGAGGGCCCTGCAGCCCAGCAGACCTCGACCGATCTCAACGCCGGCGACGGCGACGCCGAGGGCACAGTGGTCGAGGGCACAGAGGCCGACTAGTTCGGTCCACAAATCAGCGCGGATTGGTTCCCAAGAGCGGGTACCATGTTCGCCTTACGGGCTGTGGCGCAGCTTGGTAGCGCGCCTCGTTCGGGACGAGGAGGTCGTGGGTTCAAATCCCGCCAGCCCGACGCAAAACTGCGCCTCTCCCCCTTCGGGGCCCCCCGGACACGACACGCCGACACGACTTAGTCCACTGCCACTGCCTGCTGCAGCTCGGTGATCCACTCGGTGTCGGGGCCGCACTCGATATCGAGTTCGCGGCTGTAGCCCACCGGTTGGTAGCCGTTCTGCTCGATCCACTCGAGCAACTGCGCATACGTGGCGTCACAGTTGTCCATCGAGCCGCGATGCACGGTCGTGGCCGCCAGTTCGACACCCGGCAGATCGACGACTTCGAATCCCAGGTCGGCCGGGCCCGCAGTTGGCCGCTCGGCGATGGTCAAGGTCGCGTGCACGTGGACCCGGCCATCCTCGGTGTCTTCGTACCACGCCGTCGAAGGACCAGCGATCGCCACGCCTGCGGCATCCATTCGCTCGACCAGCTCGGGATACAACGGCTGGATCACCGGCCCGATGTGCTCGGGTGCCCACGACTCGGCGACCGCCGAGAGCTGCGCAACCAGCCGGGCTGCAATTGGTTTGAGCTCGACCACGATCTCCGTAGCTGTTCCACTCATGTGCTTCCCACCTTCTTGTTGTGTTTGCAGGTTGGTCATGTAGCGATCAAGGGCGGCCAGGTTGGCCTGACCCAACGCAATCTCGTTGCTGATCGCCGAACGGCGCTCGAGCAGCAACGCACGAAGTTCGTCGTCGGTCGGACTGCCATCCAAGATCTCGCCGACCTGTCCGAGCGTCAGACCCAGGTTTTTCAATGCCACGATGCGACGTAGCCGACCGAGCTGGACCGAGTCGTACGAGCGGTAGCCGGTCTTCGCGTCGACGGAGCTCGGCAGCAGCAACCCCAGCTCGTGATAGTGCCGGAGCATCCGCACCGATACGCCACCGAGGCGGGCCAGATCTCCGATACGCAACAACGACATACCGCTATGCAACCACCTCACACCGTGTGAGGGTCAAGCCCATATTCGGGAACCGGGCAACCTAGAGTCTGCCCATGGTGCGTTCGTTCATCCTCTTCACCGCTCTGACCCTCGCGGCCGGCTGCGCCTCGTCGACCGGATCTCCCGAAACCGGCTCGGAGAGCACCGCTGCGGCCGGGACGAGCCGGGTACCAGCCGAAACCGGCTCGGACGCCGCCGCTCCGACCGAAACGAATCCCGTGCTCTTCCCCGACGTGGTGGAGGTCGAGCTCAACCCGGGCGCCGACGGGACCTACACCGTCGCTGTCACCCTCAGCTCGCCGTACGACAGCCCGGAGCGGTACGCCGACGCCTGGCGGCTTCTCAGCCCCGACGGGGACGTGCTCGCGGTGCGCGAACTCGCCCACGATCACGCCAGCGAGCAGCCCTTCACCCGGTCC
>CBESNZ010000293.1:0-4482 GCA_965531045.1 uncultured Acidimicrobiales bacterium | reverse complement strand
AAAGTCTGTTTGCCCGCCAGCCCACCGCCAGCGCGTTTGTCGAAGCGGAGTGTGGCTTCCCGATTGCGTAGTGGCGGGTCGCCTCAGCGCGAGACGTTTGGCTCGCTTTGCGCCATGCGCAACCGGACCGTGAAGACGGAGTCGCCGGACAACACGCCGCCCCGCCCGAACAGACGGCCGAACTGCCAGTTGGACAGACCGAGCTCGGGTTGGTTCAAGGCGTACTGACCATCGACCCAGCGGGTGAAGCCGTCACCGACGAACGGCGCGTTGATGCGGTCGAAGAAGTGCTGTTGGGACGCGTCGTCGGCGTCGATCAAACTGGCCACGAACTGCGGCGATGTTGCATTGAACCGGTCGATTGCCTCATCGACCGAGTCCACGATTGCGAGCGTGATCTCGGGAGAGTCTTCCCACTCCCACTCGCGCCCGAGATCGTCCCATTCCAGCGTGGAGGTACGAGGCTCGACCACCGGACCCTCGGCGCGACCGATCGTGGCGTCGGCGAACCACGCGCCGGGCACCCGCTCGGTTTGGGTGTCGACCACGTGGAGTTTGGCGATCGCACCACGCGCCACCCCGGCGCGATCCAACGCGTCGAGAAGCACGGGAACCAACTCGTCGGCCCGCGACGCAACGATGCAGCAGGTGTTGAGGGTGTTGCACACCTTGCGATCGAGCGAGTGCAGTACCGCAGCTGCGAACCGCTCCTGATCGGCCTGTTCACCGGCCACGATCCAGGCACCGCCCGTGCCGTGCAGACTCACCGGCACCCCCGCCTGTCGAGCAACGGCGCCGAGCTGAGCGACTGCGGCGCCCGATCCTCGCGCCACGGCCAACGCCAGGCGCGTGTCGTTGAACAACGCCCAGCCTGCGGCGTGGGCCCGACTGGCGACCAAGCCAACCGCGCCGGCCGGGAGCCCGGAGGTGGCCAGCGCCGGGTTCAGCGCGTGTTCGACGATCGCGGCCGCCGTGCCCAACGCGTCGGATCCGATACGGAAGACCACCGTGTTGCCCGAGCGCAGAACGCCGGTGGCATCGGCGAAGACGTTCGGTCGGCCCTCGAACACAAAGCCGACGACACCGAGGCCGGAACGAACCTGCTCGATCGACCACCCATCGTGGACGATCGTGTCGAGCACCGTGCCGCGAGTGGAGGCGGCATCTCGCCAGGTATGCAGACCCACAACCATGTCGGATCGCATCTTGGGGGTGAGCTCCAGCCGGGTTGTCGACCGACCGCGAGCTCGGGCGGCCTCGACGTCAGCCGCATTGGCCTCGGCGATCGCCGCAAATATCGCGTCGTCGGCGAGGCACCGTGCGAACTCGTCGAAGAAGGCCGACACCTGCGCATCGGTCACCGTGCCCATCTGACCGAAAGCCTCGACGGCGGCGCCGACGGCATCGGTCGCGATCGCCACGTCGGCGTGCGGAAGATGCAGCACCGCACCGGTGTCCTGCACGACGATGAGTTGGTCGCCCGGAGCGAAGGCGGCCGCCAACTCGTCGGTGGCGTAGGTGACGCGGTTACCGGCGAACACCAGTGGCATGCCGGCAACCACCACATCGAGAGCGGTGCTGGGCGAGGATCCTGCGTTTGCGGGTGCGGTGGCCATACGGAGGTTCAGCCTACCGATGATGGCTCACCCACTATAGGGTCGGGCATCCGCTCGACCTGAGGAGTCCACATGTCTCGTCCCTTCCGCTTCGGTATGCAGCGGGCCCTGCCCATTCCAAACATGAGCTGGGCCGAGACCGCTCGCAAGGTTGAGGATCTCGGATTCTCCACCCTGGTCATGCCGGATCACTTCGGCGATCAGCTGTCCCCCGTCCCTGCGCTCGCGGCTGCGGCGGCCGCGACCTCAACGCTACGGGTGGGCGCCCTGGTGTTCGGGAACGACTATCGGCACCCCGTGATGCTCGCCAAGGAAATGGCGACGCTCGACGTCTTGAGCGACGGTCGTATGGAGTTCGGGCTCGGCGCCGGGTGGATGCAGACCGACTACGCCGAATCGGGCATGACCTATGACCGTCCGGGCGTGCGAATCGAACGCATGGTCGAGTCCCTCGACGTGATCGAGGGACTCTTTCGAGCCGAACCATTCAGCTACGACGGACAGCACTACAAGATCACCGAGATGACGGGCCTCCCGAAGCCGGTGCAGGCCCGTCCGCCGGTTCTCATCGGCGGCGGTGGCAAGCGCATGCTCGGCGTCGCCGCGCGACGCGCCGACATCGTCGGCGTCACCGCCAACCTCAGGGCAGGGGTGGTGGGTCCCGAGGCCACAGCCGACTCGATGGGCGACGCCTACGACCAGAAGATCGCCTGGGTCAAAGACGCCGCGGGCGACCGCTTTGACGACATCGAATTGTCCTCGCTCACGATGGCCTTCGTTCCCACCGACGACCGCGCCGGCGCGCTCGAGTTTGTCGCCTCGATGTTCGATTCCACGCCGGAACTCGCAGGCGACAGCCCCGCAGTCCTGGTCGGATCGGTCGGCGAGATGGTCGAGCAGCTCCAAAGCCGCCGCGAGCGGTGGGGCTTCAGCTACCCGGTGCTCCAAGGCGACGACCTCGACGAGATGGCTCTAATCATTGCGGAGTTGGCCGGCTCCTGATGACGCCGTTCCCCATCGACCTGTTCTTCCAGCCGGAACTCACGAACATCGCCCGGCTGCCATCTCGTACCCCGCTCCCCATCTACAACGATGCGGACGAGGCCCGGGCGGGTGACCCGTCGCAATGGCGCCGATCCCTCGACGGCACGTGGAAGTTCAAGCTGGTAGCGACCCCCGCAGACGTCGAGCCCGATTGGGCCGATGCGGTGCCGACCGGCCGCGGGTGGCGCGATATCGAGGTACCTGGGTGCTGGACCCGCCAAGGCACCGGCGACCTGCCGCACTACACCAACATCATGATGCCGTGGCCCATCGAGCCACCAGCGGTTCCCTCCGCAAACCCGACCGGGCTCTATCGCACGTCGTTCACCGTGCCGAAGGCGTGGAGGAAGCGCCAGATCATCGTGCACATCGGCGGCGCCGAGAGTCTGGCCGCCGTCTGGTGCAACGGGGCGTTCATCGGCATGGGAAAGGACTCTCGGCTGCCGTCCGAATTCGACCTGAGCGATGCGATCGGTCCCGGGGCCAACAGCCTCGCCATACTGGTAACCCGCTATTGCGACGCCACCTGGATCGAGGACCAGGACCACTGGTGGCACGCCGGTCTTCATCGCAGCGTGTACGTCGAGGCTCGAGCCCGAACCCAGATCGCCGACGTCGTCAGCACCGCCGACTACGACCCAACATCCGGCACGGGTTCACTGCGCATCGCCGCGCACATTTCCGGGGCCTCCGACCACGTGGGGAACCAACCGGGGTGGAGCACGCGCGTCACGCTGTCGGCAGTTCGAGGGAAGAAGCTCGGCCCGTCGAAAACGAGTCCGGTCGCGCGTTTTCGACATGACGATCCCCTCACCCAGCTCAGCGACGCGTATACCCACGGGGGCGACATCTCCCACGTCGACTTCGACGACCTCGCGATCGATCCGTGGTCGGCCGAGTCGCCTGCCCGCTACCACGTCATCGTCGAACTGTTGGATCCATCCGGCAAGGTCACCACCGCTACCCGGATCACCGTTGGTTTCCGTCGGGTCGAGATTCGTGACCGACGGCTGCTGATCAATCGCCAGGCGGTGCTGATCAGCGGGGTCAACCGCCACGATCACCACCACATCACCGGCAAGACGCTCACCGTGGATGAACTCCGGGACGACCTCCTCACGATGAAGAGGCACAACATCAACGCCGTGCGCACGGCGCACTACCCGAACGATCACCGGTTACTCGACCTGTGCGACGAACTCGGCTTGTATGTCATCGACGAGGCCAATGTCGAATCGCACGCCCGGCTGCGATCCATCGCCAACGACGAACGATTTCACGCCGCCATCATCGAACGCACAACCCGCATGGTGCAGCGAGATCGCAACCATGCCTGCATCATCGGTTGGTCCCTCGGCAACGAATCGGGCCACGGAGCAGCCCACGACGCCGCCGCCGCTTGGGTTCGACGCACCGACCCGACCCGCTTCGTGCAGTACGAAGGCGCGGTCCAGGCGCGGTTCAATGTCAACGACGCTCGCGCCAACCGCAACCGCGAGCTGGCGCCCGACCGCTCGGAGCGACTGGTCACCGATGTCGTCTGCCCCATGTACACCCCGATCGACGACATCGTCGCGTGGGCGCAGTGGGCGGAGGAGACGAAGCTCGACGACCGGCCGCTGATCCTGTGCGAGTTCAGCCACGCCATGGGCAACTCCAACGGATCGCTCAGCGACTACTGGGAAGCCTTCGAAGCCGAACCCGCGCTCCAGGGGGGCTTCGTGTGGGATTGGCGCGATCAAGGATTACTCGAGACCGACGCCAACGGACGCGACTACTGGGCCTATGGCGGCCACTTCGGCGACGAGCCCAACGATACCAA
>CBESNZ010000292.1:0-4497 GCA_965531045.1 uncultured Acidimicrobiales bacterium | reverse complement strand
CGAGACCGTTCTCGGGATGCACCGACACGTCGCCGACTCGGGCGGCGTCGAGATCTGCTGCCAACGGCAGTTCCTCCCACTCGGCCACGATTGCGGCGCCGCCTGCCCGGGCGGCCTCGGCGCTCTCGGCGACGACGACGGCGATGTGGTCGGCCTCCCAGCGACTGATGTCGCACGGCACCTGACTGCGTCCGGTCGAGTCGGTGCCGATCAGGACCGGTTGGTCGAACAGCGTGAGGCCATATTCGTTCACCGGCACGTCGGCGGCGGTGAGCACGAGCACGACGCCGTCGGTGGCCTCGGCCGGACCGGTGTCGAGCGACAGCAGTCGAGCGTGCGGCTGATTGCTGAAGACGAAGAAGGCGTGCAACGAGTCGGCGGGGATCTGATCGGCGGGGTAACGCGCCGCTCCCGTGACCTTGGCCGGTGCATCCGGGCGAAGTGCGGGTTGGCCAACGCTCATGACATGCCTCCGGTCACCGCGGTGGGTCGGCTGGCGGCAACGACGGCTTCGACGATGGCGTAGTACCCGGTGCAGCGACACAGGTTGCCGCTGAGGCCGAGCCGGATCTGCTCATCGGTGGGAGAGGGGTTCTCGGCCAGCAGCCGTTCGGCGGCGACGACGAAACCCGGGATGCAGTAGCCGCATTGCACGGCGAACTCTTCGACGAACGCGCCCTGCACGGCGGCGCCGAGGGCGAGGTCGCTCAGGCCCTCGACGGTCGTGATCGTGGCCCCCGCCGCTTGGGAGGCCGGTACCAGACAGCTCATGACCCCTTGGCCATCGAGGTTGACGGTGCACGCGCCGCATTCGCCTTCGGCACAGCCCTCCTTGACACCCGACAGCGGTCCTGCGACGCCGGCTGCGGCGGCCTGTTCACGAAGCCAGTCGAGCAGCGTGCGCGAGGCCGCTCCGGGAGCGCTGAGCGCAGTTCCGTTGATGGTGACGGCGATCTCGGTGGCGTCGGTCGTCGTCGCCTGCCGGCCGGCGGGTCGACGAGGGGTTCTGGCCCCGAGGAGCGGGGGATCGCTCGGCCAGTGGGCGCCCTCGGAGCCGGCCGAGAGCGCGTCGAGGGCGCGCCGCACCGCGACGGCGATGGTGTCGTTGCGATAGGCGGCGGTGGCTCGACCGTCGTCGATAGGGGAGACGGAAGCGACCGCAGCGTCGGCGGCGGCGGCGATGGAGGTCGCGCTGAGCGGTTGCCCGACCAGGGCGGCCGACGCCTCGGGCACGAGCACGACGGTCGGGGCGACGCTGCCGAGGGCGATGCGCGCACCGACGACCGAGCCGTCGTCGGCGAAGTCGAGTACGAATCCTGCGTGCACCACCGAGATGGCCTGGGCCCGGCGAAGGCCGAGTTTCACCCAGATGCCGCGACGGGTCGAGGACAACTTCGGGATGCGAATGCGGTAGATCAGCTCGTTTGGCTGGAGCACGGTGGAGCGGAAGCCGTCGAAGAAGTCGGCGACGGCGACGTCGCGGCTGACCGCCATGCCATCGCCGTCGTGATGGGCCAATCCAACATCGGCATCGAGGGCGATGAGGGCCGAGATGGTGTCGTTCGCAGGGCTGGCGGTCGCGAGGTTGCCCGCGATCGTCGCCCGATTGCGCAGCTGGGCCGAGCCGACTTCGAGACAGGATTGCGCCAGCGGCAACACCGACCTGATGAGGTCTCCACTCCCGACGATCTGGTTGTGGGTGACGCCACCGGCCAACACGACGAGGGGGTCGTCATCGTCGGTCGACTCGATGATCACATCGAAGTCGGCGATGGCGGTGAGGTCGAGCAGTGTGACGGGTTCGCCGGGTCCGCCGCGGGCCAAATCGAGCAGGAGGTCGGTACCGCCGGCCACCGGTCGCAACGACGGATCGGAACGCAGCGCCTCCAATGCTTCGTCGAGCGTGTGGGGTCGGTGCACGGCGGCGATGGCCCGACCTGATTGCTGCACGCGATGAAGGTGGTGTGCGACCATTCCCTCACGGTACAGCCCCACCCCGCGAGGAACCGTGAAGGGGTGACGGTTCTTTTACATTTTGTAAAGTTCGGCTATCTTCAGCGGTGATGACCAAGCTCTCTTCCTCCATCGCGCTCCCGCAACCGCTTCCGCAACGTCTCCCGCAATGACGGCCCCGATGACGCCCCCGCTGACACCGATGTCCCTGTCGACCCTGCTCGGTCGAATCGACCACGAGTGGGTGACCCGCAAGAAGATCTTCGATCTGCCCAATGGGCGCATCTGGCAGCCCGATCCAGATGTCGACGTCGGTTTCGATTTCCTCGGTCGCCGTTGCGCATCGCCGGTGGGCCCCGCGGCGGGTCCTCACAGTCAGCTCGCTCAGAACATCGTGTTGGCCTGGTTGGGGGGCGCTCGCCTCTTCGAGCTCAAGACCGTGCAGGTGCTCGACGATCTCGAGATCGGGCGCCCGTGCATCGACATGCAGACGATTGGCTACAACATCGAGTGGAGCCAAGAGCTCAGCGTTCCGCAGAGCCTCACGGAGTACGTCAAGGCGTCGATGCTGCTCGAACTGCTCGAGCATTGGCAGCCGCTCGCAGGACACATCGGCCCCGATCCCGGCCCGTGGGTCTTCGACATGTCGGTCGGCTATGACCTCGCCGGCATCTCCGGCGACAAGGTGGCAGCGTTCATCCGGGGCATGCGCGATGCTCAGGCCGAGGTTGATGCGCTACGGCCCGAGGTTGCATCCGCAGCCGGCGGCGCATTTGCCGAACTGGCCGACCTTCCCTTCAACACCGCCATCTCCGACACGCTGACGTTGTCGACCTTCCACGGGTGTCCACCCGAAGAGATCGAATCGATCACGAAACATCTCATCGATGTGCACGAGCTCGACGTCATCGTGAAGCTCAACCCCACGCTGTTGGGCTACGAAACAGTGGCCGGCATTGTCAACGACGAGCTGGGGTACGTCGACGTGTCGGTGAAGGAGCAGGCCTTCAAAGACGATCTGCAATTCGAGCGCGGCGTCGAGCTCATCGGCGAGCTCAACGAGTACGCCAAGGAACGCGGCAAGAAGTTCGGCATCAAGCTCACCAACACGCTCGTGGTCGACAACACCAAGGGCTTCATGCCCGACGAAACCATGTATCTCTCCGGTGCGCCGTTGCACGTGCTGGCCTCCACGCTGCTCGACACCCTGGCCACGGCCCTGCCCGGCCAGCTCGACGTTCCCGGTCACGACGGCGACATCATGGTGAGCTTCTCCGCCGGTATCACCAAGGACAATCTGGCCGATTCGATTGCGATGGGGGTCAACCCCACAACCGTGTGCAGTGACCTGCTGAAGCCCGGTGGGTATGGGCGGCTGGCCCCGATGCTGCGCGGTCTCGAATCCACGGTGAAGGAGGCCGGGTTCACCGACCTGCCCACCTGGAAGGCGGCCCGCCAGGCCGAAGCTCAGGTCGCCGGCCACGCGACGAGTGCGGCGCAACACATGGCCCACATCCGCGGCGATGGCATTGCGGCGTACAACCTGGCCGGCAACGAGAAGCTGCCGCGCGAGGTCGACAACCAGCTCGAGATGTTCGGTTGCGTGGCCTGCAACTTCTGCATCACCGTGTGTCCCAACGACGCGTTCTTCAGTATTCGCAGCCTCGATGGTATGGACGGCCGGCAGCAGTATCTGCTGTTCGCGGAGCTGTGCAACGAGTGTGGTAACTGCATGACCTTCTGCCCCGAGGACGGTGATCCAGCCCAGATCAAACCGAAGCTGTACACCGATGCGGCGTTGTTCGCAGCCCGTGAGGGCCAGGGGTTCCTGGTCGACGCCGGTCAGGTCACCGCCGCTCGTGCCGACGAGGTCAGTGTGACTCTCGTGCAACAGCTCCTCATCGCCAAGGCCGGCAACCCGTTGGAAGCGAGCTAGGTATGGCCCGCGTGGTGAACGTCGGCGCCGCGCAACTCGGCCCCATCGCGCGCGACGAGAGTCGCGACACCGTCGTCAAGCGAATGGTGGCGTTGCTGCACGACGCAGCCAAAGCCGGGTGCGACGTGGTCGTATTTCCGGAATTGGCCCTCACCACGTTCTTTCCGCGTTGGCACACCGAGGAACTCTCGGGCCACGACCACTACTACGAGACCTCGATGCCCAATGCGGCCACCCAGCCGCTTTTTGACGAAGCCAAGTCACTCGGCATCGGCTTTGCGCTGGGCTACGCCGAATTGACCCCGCCCGATGCGGATGGCGTCGCGCACCGATTCAACACCACCGTGCTCGTCGACCAGGCCGGCCAGATCGTGGGCAAATTCCGCAAGGTGCACATCCCCGGACACGAGGAGCACGATCCGTCACGGCCATTCCAGCACCTCGAGCGCCGGTACTTCGAAGAATCCAACGAGGGTTTCCCGGTGTGGCGGGCATTCGGCGGCATTGTCGGCATGGCCACCTGCAACGACCGACGCTGGCCCGAGACGTACCGCGAGATGGGTCTGCAAGGCGTCGAAATGATCTTCATCGGCTACAACACGCCAATG
>CBESNZ010000291.1:0-4500 GCA_965531045.1 uncultured Acidimicrobiales bacterium | reverse complement strand
CCGGCGAGGGATTCCCAGGATGTGTCGGCCGGAATTTGCTGCGCGATTTGGTAAATACCGGGCCCGGCGTGCCGATAGGGGCACGTGGAATCGACAGAGAATCAAGAGCTGCTCCCCGTCGTCATCGCTGCCGATCAGCAGTCGATCATCGCTCGGGCTGAAGAAGCCATTGCCCGCCACCCGCGCTTCGAACTCGCCGGTGTGTGTTCGAACGGCCTGTTGGCCACCTCACTCGCCAGCCGCGTCAATCCCGCCGTCGTGCTCCTCGCCGAGTGCTTACGAGGCAGCAGCACCAACGACGCCGTGATGCATCTCCACTCGCAGGTGCCGACAACCGAGGTGATCGTCTTGTGTTCAGACGGACACACTCGCGAACTCGACTTGATCGAGAACATCTTCGCGGCCCTCGGAATCGACGAGGCCGACCTTCTCGACCGCGCGCTCACCTCGATCGCATCGTTTCTCGACGCCACCCCGGGCAAACACTTCGACTCGCCCGACCGCCGACTTCGCGATGATTCCCGGCTACGCCAGGAATGGAACACCGTCGTCGCCGAGCGACGTGACCTTGGTCGCCGCGAAAACGACGCCTCGCCGGTTCGCTCCATCTCCACTGGCAACTAGGCCACTGGCAACTGTTCCACCGGCAACTAGACCAGCGCAGGGGCCAAGAGTACGTCGCTCGACGATCGCGGTGTAGGCGACTCGACGACATCGCGCCGTTCAGCCTGACGTTCGATCGGCGCAGTGGTCTCCGACGGTGCGGCTTTGCTCGCGTACTCATTCACGTAGTGCTGGCCGGACATCTTCTGAATCTCGAACATGACCTCGTCGATAATCTGGCGCGGTACGAAGCGCTCGTCGGCACGGTCTCGATACCGGGCGACATCGATGGGCTTGCCGAACGACACGCGCGCTGACTTGAACGGCGTTGGGTAGGCCTGATCAGGGGGTTGGATGTCGCGGGTGCCGACCAGACTGACCGGGATGATCGGCGCGCCGGTTCGCAGCGCAAGGCGTGCTGGACCGGTGTGGCCCTTGTGCAACATGCCGGTTCGCGAGCGCGTCCCTTCGGGATAGATACCGAACAGCTCGCCGTCGTTGAGAATGCGTTCGGCGGTGTCGAGCGCATTCTGCGAAGCGTTCCCACCTTTGCGGTCGATCGGCACCATGCCGAGCGCCGGGAACAACCGGCGGGTCTTCCAATCGTCGAGGTACTCGGCTTTGCCGACAAAGGTGATTCGTCGTGGCAGCGTCGCCGGCAACATGAACGAGTCGATCACCGATGTGTGGTTGGGGCACAGGATCGCCGGCCCGTCGGTCGGAATGTTCTCGCGACCCTCGACCGTGATCTGCCACAGCGCCTTGAACACCGGCGAGACCACTGCCCGCGCCACCGTTTGGAGCTGGCCGTACTCCCGCTTCTTCGACATCTGTGGACCTTACTCGATAAAGCCGCGCCTCCTCATGGCGGGCCGACTACGCCGAGGCGAACAACGACAGGCCGAGGAGCGTGGCTGCCTCGCTGACGCCGGCACCGCGACCGGCGTGGGCGTCGAGTGCCGCCAGAGCAGCCGGGGTGTCGAGGTCGGCATCGAGCGCCTGCCGAACCTCGTCCAAACCGGCGTCGCCCTCCCCAGCGGAACGCCACAGGTCGAGTCGCCGCTCGGCCTCGACCACCAACTCGAATCGATAGGTCCACGCGGTGCGATAGTGGCGTCCGAGGAGCATGAGGCGAATCGCCATTGGCTCGTGGGCAGACCGCAGGTCGGCAACGAAGACGAGGTTGCCGGTGGACTTCGCCATCTTCTGGCCGCGGTAGTACACCATCGACTGGTGCAACCAATGGCGAACGAACGGCGCCCCGGTCGCGGCCTCGGACTGCGCCAACTCGCATTCATGGTGTGGGTAGATCAGGTCGGTCCCGCCGCCGTGAATGTCGATGGTCTCACCGAGTTCGCGCAAGGCCAGTGCGGAGCACTCGACGTGCCAACCCGGCCGTCCCGGGCCCCACAGCGATTCCCACTGCGGCTCGTCGGGTTGCGATGGCTTCCACAGGACGAAGTCGAGCGGGTTTCGTTTGTTCGGGTTGTCCGGAACCTCGCCGCGTTGTGGACCGAGCCATCGCATGGCATCGGCGTCGAGTCGGCTGAGCGAGCCGAACGACGGCGCACTCGAAACGTCGAAGAAGACGCCCCCGTTCGTTGCGTACGCATGACCGCGATCGAGGACCGCTCCGATAAAGCCACGGATGTCGGCGATGGCCGAGGTCGCCCGCGGCTCGCGCCATGGTGGAAGGTTGCCGATCGCCTCCATGTCGGCATGGAACACCCGCGTTTGTGCGGTGCCGAGGTCGAGAAAATGCACGTTGCGGGCTCGAGCCGTGCGCAACATGTCGTCGTCGACGTCGGTGATGTTCCTGACCATCCGAACGCTGTGGCCTCGATCGACGAGGCGGCGGGACAAGATGTCGTAGGTGACGTAGGTCGCGGCGTGGCCGAGATGCGTCGCGTCGTACGGGGTGATACCGCACACGTACATCGACACCGACTCGCCGGGGGTGAACGGAACCAGGGCCCGCAGGGCAGTGTCGTAGAGCAACATCATCGAATCGTCGCAATCTTAGTGGCGCCCCGGCTTCCCCCATTGCGCCGAGGTTGGTCCGGTAGGGTTCGCCCATGGGTCTCCTCGACGGCAAACGCCTCCTCATCACCGGTGTCCTCACCGACGCATCCATCGCATTCTCGGTTGCCAAACTGGCGCAGGAGCAAGGCGCCGAAATCGTGTTGACCGGGGCCGGCCGAGGCCTCAGATTGACCCGGCGCACGGCGCGAAAACTGCCCGTCGAACCGGAGGTACTCGAGCTCGATGTCACCGACCCCGATCAGCCTGCGCTGGTCCGCGACACGATTGCCGAGCGGTGGGGCACGATCGATGGCGCATTGCACGCCATCGGGTTCGCCCCCGAGGTCTGCCTCGGCGACGACTTCATGGCCGCCGGATGGGACGACGTCAGCTTGGCCGTGCAGATCTCCGCCTACTCGCTCAAGACACTCGCCGAGGTCGTCGTGCCGCTGATGCCCGACGGCGGCTCGGTGGTCGGTCTCGACTTCGATGCAACCGTGGCCTGGCCTGCGTACAACTGGATGGGTGTGGCCAAGGCCGCCTTCGAATCGACAAACCGGTATCTGGCCAAGGCTCATGGTCCCGCCGGTATTCGGTTCAACCTCGTCGCTGCCGGTCCGATCAAGACAATGGCGGCCAAGTCGATCCCCGGCTTTGCCGCATTCGAAGACGCATGGGCCCCGCGAGCACCGCTTGGTTGGGACGTGACAAACGCCGAGCCGGTCGCTCGGACCTGTTGTGCGCTCCTGTCCGACTGGCTGCCGGCGACGACCGGGTCCATGGTGTACGCCGATGGCGGGTTCAACGCAATGGGTGTATGAGTCGTGCGTTTTCTGGTGATCGGCGGCACCGGGCTGCTGGGAACGTCATTGATTCGCACACTCATCGACGAGGGACACGACGTGCTCGCCACCCACCTGCGCCGACCGGCGGGTCCCGCCCCGGCGTCATGGGTCCGCCTCGACCTTCGTGACCCGCAAGACTGTGCCGCGGCCATACAGCGGGCCGAGGCCGACGTGGTGATCAATGCGGCCTACGTGCCCGGAGGCGACGATCTGCGCGACGTCGTCGAGCTCGCCCCGGGGATGCTCGCCACGAGCGCCCTCGCGGTCGGTTCGCGCTTCGTTCACGTTTCCACCGACGTGGTGTTTCCGGGCGATCCGGATCACCACTACATCGAGGCCGATCCGGCCGATCCGGTGCACGACTACGGCCGGGCAAAGGCCGGAGCCGAGGTTGCGGTGCGCACGGCGAACCCCGACGCCACGGTCGTCCGCACGTCACTGCTCTATGGCGGCGTGAACCCGACGGCCCAAGAGGGCCTCGTGACCAGAGCCGCCACGGAAGGCGACATCACATTCTTCACCGACGAGGTGCGCAGCCCGGTCGAGGTCGGCGACCTCAGCACGGCGATGCTGGGATTGGTCGACAAACCCGGGCTGTGGCATCTGACGGGTGCAGATCCGGTCGATCGTTTGACCTTTGCCCGGCTTCTTGCTCCGAGCGTGGGAATCGACCCCGACATCCTGAGGGGAGCGCCGATGCCCACCGACGGTCCACGGCGACCGGCCCACGTCGTCCTCGACTGCTCCAAGGCGGCGGCTATCGGTGTCGAGGTCCCTGGCGTCCTCACCAGACTCGGCGGTTGAGCCACCGACCTAACGTTCGACGAACACGATGCGCCGATTCGCTTGGCGGCCTTCGGCCGTGGCGTTGTCGGCGATTGGCTCATCGGAGCCGTACCCCACGGCAGTGACCCGATCGGCGTCGACTCCCTGCGCGATCAGGTAGTCGCGCACCGCATCGGCTCGACGTTGACTGAGGCCGAGGTTGTACGCCGGATCGCCCTGATCGTCGGTATGACCCTGCACCTCG
>CBESNZ010000290.1:0-4512 GCA_965531045.1 uncultured Acidimicrobiales bacterium | reverse complement strand
TCCCGGAGCGGCTCGGTAGGGGGAGTCCGGGCGCGCCACAAGCCGAGCTGTGGATGGGCACCCACGAACGCGGACCCGCGACGATTGCTCGAGACGGGTCCGAGCTCGGAGCCCTCGTCGACGCGGATCCCATAGCTGCGTTGGGCGCGGACACCGCGCAGCGTTTTGACGGTGCGCTGCCATATCTGATGAAGATTCTGGCCGCGGCGTCACCGTTGTCGATCCAGGCCCACCCCAACAAGGCCCAGGCCGAGGCGGGTTTCGCCTTGGAGAACGCCGCCGGCATCGCTCTCGACGCGCCCAATCGTTCGTTTCGTGACGACAACCACAAACCCGAACTGATATGTGCCCTGAGCCCCTTCGTCGCGTTGTGTGGGTTCCGCGATCCCGACGAAACCGCCCGGCTGTACGAGGGCCTCGGTGTCGATGGCCTGTCGCCGATCATCGTGGCGCTTCGGACAGGCGAACCGGCCGCCGATCGTGTTCGTGCGGCATTGTCGCTGTTGTTGCGCCGCTCCGAGTCCGACGCTTCCCGACTGACCGCCGATGTTGGTGCTGCCTGCCGGCTTCCGAGCGAGGACTTCTCCGTCGAGCGACGATGGGCGGCCACAAACGCGCATCACTATCCGGACGGACCCGGCGTCGTCGCCGGCTTGATGCTGAACCTGATTCAGCTCGAAGCCGGCGAAGCGTTGTTCCTCGGCGCCGGCAACCTGCACGCATACCTTCAGGGCACCGGCATCGAGGTGATGGCCATTTCCGACAACGTGCTGCGAGGTGGCATGACCCGAAAGCATGTCGATGTCGACACGCTGCTGGAGGTTGTCGACACCACACCGGGACAACCTCGTGTGCAGCGTCCCAGTCGCCCGGTTCACCTCTACGACAGCGCGGTCGCCGACTTCGCCCTGACCCGAATCGCACCCGAAGCGTCGACCACTCGAGACCTTCGGTCCGGCGAAATCGTCCTCTCGATCGCCGGCGACACCACGTTGGAGGTGCTCGGCGAGCAGCTTCGCTTGGCCCCCGGCGAGGTGGCGTGGGTTCCCGCTCATCACGAGCGATGCACGATCGGAACCGGGAAGGATGCGATTGCGTTCGTCGCCTCCGTAGGCATGGGCTGAATCGACCATGTACGCTAGCGAGTTGCAGAGGGCTGTCGCCGATGCGGGTCAGTTGACCCCAGCCCGTGCGAATGAATCCGGACACGTCACCTTGGCGTGAACGCCTGCGACCGTTGCGCCACGTGCGAGCGGTCAAGCGGAAGACATCGAGCACACGAAAGACATCACATGCCCAAGACTCTCACGGCCGACGACTTCAAGGTCGCGGACATCGAACTCGCCGGCTTCGGCCGCAAGGAAATCCAGCTCGCCGAGAACGAAATGCCCGGTCTCATGAAGCTGCGCGCCGAGTACTTCGACGACCAGCCCCTCGCCGGTGCCCGCATCGCGGGATCGTTGCACATGACTATCCAAACCGCGGTGCTCATCGAGACCCTCGTCGCGCTCGGCGCCGACGTTCGCTGGGTTTCGTGCAACATCTTCTCGACGCAGGACCATGCGGCCGCAGCCGTTGCGGTCGGTCCCCAGGGAACGATCGAAAACCCGCAGGGCACCCCGGTCTTTGCCTGGAAGGGCGAGACGTTGGACGAGTACTGGTGGGCGACGGAGCAGCTGTTCCACTGGCCTGACGGGAAAGGCCCCAACCTCATTCTCGACGACGGCGGCGACGCCACCATGCTCGTGCACAAGGGCCTCGAGTTCGAGAAGTCCGGCGAGATTCCTGAAGCGCACGAGCACAACTCCGAAGAGTGGGGCGTGTTCCTCGAACGGGTTCGCTCGATCAGCGAGTCGCATCCCGGTTTCTGGGGCCCGATCGCCGCCGACATCCGTGGCGTTTCCGAGGAGACCACCACCGGCGTGCACCGTCTGTACCAGATGATGGAGGACGGCGAGCTGCTGTTCCCGGCCATCAACGTCAACGATGCGGTCACGAAGTCGAAGTTCGACAACCTGTACGGATGTCGCCATTCGCTCATCGACGGCATCAACCGCGGCACCGACGTCATGATCGGCGGAAAGACCGCAATGGTGATCGGCTATGGCGACGTCGGCAAGGGCTGTGCCGCATCGCTGAAGGGTCAAGGCGCTCGCGTCATCGTGGCCGAGGTCGACCCCATCTGTGCGCTGCAGGCGTCGATGGAAGGCTTCGAGGTCAACACGCTCGACAACGTGATCGACAAGGTCGACATCTTTGTCACGGCGACCGGCAACAAGGACATCATCTCGTCCGAGCACATGAGCAAGATGAAGCACCAGGCCATCGTTGGCAACATCGGCCACTTCGATAACGAGATCGACATGGCGGGCATCTTGAAGATGTCCGATGTGCAGCGCATCAACATCAAGCCACAGGTCGACGAGTTCGTCTTTCCCGACGGTCACTCGGTCATCATGTTGTCCGAAGGTCGCCTGCTGAACCTCGGTAACGCCACCGGCCACCCGAGCTTCGTGATGTCGTTCAGCTTCACCAACCAGACGCTGGCGCAGATGGAACTGCACGCCAACGCCGAGGCCTACGGCATCAGCGTGACCACGCTTCCGAAGTCCCTCGACGAGAAGGTAGCCCGTTTGCATCTGGACTCGTTGGGCGTGAAGCTCACCGAGCTGAGCAAAGAGCAGGCCGACTACATCGGTGTGCCCCAGGACGGGCCGTACAAGCCCGATCACTACCGCTACTAGTCGTTCCTCGCCGCCGGCCACCTCGTGGCGTCCGGCCCACCCGAAAGCGCGCGGTCTCCGATACCGCGCGCTTTCGGTAGACCGCACTCGCTAGTCCGCACTCGCTAGTCCGCACTGTCTCCGATACCGCGCGCTGCAGCGCGCGGTCTCCGATACCGCGCGCTTTGGGTGGGGTTGACGGAGGCCAGGCTGTCGTAGGGGCGTCGTAAGGTCGGCGCCATGAGCAGGTGGACCATATGCGTCTGTTGTGGCAGCCGGGGTGGGGCGTTGTGCCAACCTTGTGTCGACGCCCTCGTTCCCGCGCAGCCGATCCCACCCGTTCGCGGGGTCGAAAGCGTCCGGGCCATCTTCGACTACAGCGGCGTGGGTCGATCCATCATTTCGGCCCTGAAGTTCCGCAACCGCCGCGCCATGGTCGGAGCGCTGGCGCGTTCCCTCGCCGCACTGGTGCCCGACGATGCCACATTGATCACCTGGATCCCCACCAGTCCCGCTCGGCGACGAGCTCGAGGTTTCGACCAGGCGGAGCTGCTGGCGCGCCGGGTGTCGAGCGAGTGCCGCACCCCGGTTCGGCGAACGATTCGCCGTCGACCGGGAGCTCCCCAAACCGGGGCAAGTCGCGAACGTCGTCTGGTCGGGCCAAGCTTCACGAGCCTCGGCTCGGTCGTCAACGAGCGCATCGTGTTGGTCGACGACGTCATCACGACCGGATCGACGGTCCGGAGCGCCGCCGAGGCACTGCATTTCGGCGGCGCTGACGCGGTGCACGCCATCGGTTTGGCGTTTACTTCCCCTGGGAAGTGAAGGGGTGCCATACTGTCGGCACCACGGTGCCACAACTACATACTGGGAGATGCCTTCGAATGCAGGTCCGAATCAGCAGCAGGAAGACCGAAATCACCCCTCGGCTCGAAGAGTTGGTAACGGCCAAGGTCAACCGTCTGGAAAGGTATCTCGAAGGGCTCGATACTGCTGAAGTGCACTTCTCCGAGGAGCGAAATCCTCGAATAGCCGAGAAGGAAGTGTGTGAGATCACGCTCGAGGGCCACGGCCATCACGTACGAGCGAAGGTGCGCGGTCGCGACGGCTACCAGGCGATCGACCGAGCGTGCGACAAGCTCGAACATCAGCTGCACAAGCTGAAGACCAAGCTCATCAAGCAGAGCCACGGCAACGGTGAAAAGTTGCTCGACATCCCCGAGGCCGAGGACGTCTCGCCGTTGGTCGCCGAGCCGCCGATGTCGCGCATTGTGAAGATGAAGAGCTTCGACATCGGCACCATGACCGCCGACGACGCTGTTCTGCAGATGGATCTGCTTCAGCACGACTTCTATTTCTTCCACAACAAGGAAACCGGTCAGGCGGCGGTGGTCTATCGCCGCGACGACGGCGACATCGGGATTATCGACGACCAACCCGAGTAGTCGCCGGGAGGCCAACTGCCTCCGTTGGCGCATCTAGGGTGAGGTCATGACCGAAGCAACAACCATGTCGACGGGCCGAACCTGGGGCGTCGTGCACCCCGGTGCCATGGGATCGTCTGTGGGCGCTGCGCTCGCCGGCTCGGGAGCCACCGTTTGCTGGTGCTCCGATGGCCGATCCGACGCGACCGCCGAACGAGCCCGGGCCGACGGGTTGACCGCCGTCGGCTCGCTCCGCGAGTTGGCGACGATCAGCGATGCGATCGTGTCCGTGTGCCCACCCGGTGCGGCCGTGGCCCAGGCCGTTGCCGTTGCCGACGCCGGATTCCGGGGTCTGTACATCGACG